>NZ_JBHSHC010000014.1:0-224194 GCF_042652925.1 Effusibacillus consociatus | reverse complement strand
AATCGGTCGTTTAATCTTACATATTATGGATTATCGTGTGTTGTTGCATTTATTCTTGCAATTTAAGCACGATTTGCGAGTCAAATTGGGGCTTGAAGAAGAGTTGCCTTTTTGAAAATGTTATCCCCCGATTAGACAAGTTCCTGTTTTCACAGGTGGGGGAAAATTAAATGAGCGAATGGCGGAATTTTCAGTTGACAAATACATGGCGGGTATATTCATGACAAGCTTAATATCATCGTCATGGGTGCATCGGGGGCAGGAAAAACCTACTTGGCCTGCGCCTTTGGCATCGCTGCGTGCAGAAATTTCTTTCCGGTCAAATATGTGCGTTTGCCAGAGTTATTAAACGAATTGGCAGTTGCACGAGGAGAAGGAATCTACCAGAAAGTGATGAAAACCTATAAAAAGGTGCCCCTGTTAATTCTGGACGAATGGCTCCTTGTCTCGCTAAAAGAGAGCGAAGCCAGAGATCTGCTCGAAATCGTGGAAGCCCGCCATCAAAGAGGATCTACCATTTTCTGCTCGCAGTTCGCTCCTGCTGGTTGGCATGGCAAAATCGGAGAAAGCACGTTGGCTGATGCCATACTCGACCGCATCGTGCATAATTCCTACACTATTACGATCGAAGGCATCGACTCAATGCGTAAGCGAAAAGGAATTATCAAGTAACTGATTTGAAATCACGGGGGCTGTCGAAAGTTGGCGGCTCTCCTTACCAGAAAGGTGGCTCACTTTTTCCGGAAGGCTGGCTCACTCTTCATCGGAATGGTGGCTCTACCACATCGAAATATTCACCGATTCTGGTCATTCCGAATCTTTCGATAAAAAAGAGGATTTTTTCAAACGGTGTCCAAATATAATTTTGTGTCAGTTTTTCACGCAGATTGGTGCAAACGGTTGCACAAGTCCATCACACTCCAACCTAAGGGGGAGAGGCCCAGTCAGATTCCTGCATTTCGAGTACCATCACTTTTTCGGGAGGGATTTTCGGTTGACTTACTCTGTATGTCGTAAACAAGCAGCTTTTTGGACAGCACTTCTCATGCTGTTGTACATCTTCACCGGAGTTGTTCCACCGCAATCATTCGCGGCGGCTCCGAGCGTAACACTGGTCGGTTCGCTGCAGACCGCGCTCGGTGCAGCGAGTGACTGGAACCCGGCGGAACCCAAAACTCAAATGACCGACAAAGGAAACGGTCTGTACGAGTTCTCGGGCAAACTCCCCGCAGGCAGCTATGAATACAAGTTTGCCTTAAACGGCAGCTGGGCTGAGAACTATGGAGCGGATGGCACGAAGGACGGTGCCAATATCAAACTTGATCTGGTATCCGAGCAACAGGTTGCTTTCTGGTTCCACCTGGGTACAAAAAAGAGTGCGAATTCAACGCACTACACTCCGATAGAAAGCGCTGCCATTCCCCATCTCGTGGGAAATCTGCAGACCGCACTGAATGCCGGGTCGAACTGGTCGCCGGAAACTTCAACAGCCTTGATGTATGACTACAACTTCGACAACGTCTACGAATTCACCGGAACGCTGCCGAAAGGAACCTACGAATACAAGGTGACACTTGGCAGCAACTGGGCGGAGAACTATGGACAAAACGGGCAGCGGGACGGCTCGAACCTTATACTGAAGATTATAGACTCATCTGCTGAAGTCACATTTTACTTTAACAACACTACCAAGCAGATCTCGACCAACTATGCGGGTCAATTGTCCGGATCGGACGACACTATTTATTGGGATAACGTAAAACACGATACGCATCAGCTGATCTATCGAGCGCCTTTTGGTGCGGCAAAGACCGGTGAACCGATTCGTTTGCGGATCTCCACCCGCTATAACGATTTAACGGAAGCATCCGTGTCTTATTGGGATGATACCCAGAAGAAGAGGTTCCAGGCACCGATGCGAAAAATCGGCTCCGATGCCGAGAAGCAGCATGACTATTGGGAAGCGGTTCTGAAATCGGATGTTCCAACCCGCTACTGGTATCACTTTGTTCTGAAGGATGGTAAAGCAAAAGCTTTTTACGGTGACGATCCTTCCCAGAACGGCGGAACGGGCCGCATGGTGAACGATAACCCGGCCGATTTTCAATTAACGATTGCAGATAAAGATTTCAAGACGCCGGATTGGATGAAGAACTCGATCGTTTATCAAATCTTCTTGGATCGTTTCTCGAACGGTGATCCAAAGAACGATACACGCAAAGACGATATGGGCAGCCGCGGGTCCACCCCGATCGAGCACAATAAGTGGACCGATCTGCCAGACAATCCGCGGCTGATGGAAGATAAGAACAATGACGGGCAGCCGGATTGGGATGCGGACGGGGACGGCAAACCGGATTACGCCCTTTCCTATGATGAAAAAGGCAATCCGCTCTACAACAAAGACGGTCAGTGGAGCAACGATTTTTATGGCGGTGATTTGGAAGGACTCCGAAAAAAACTGGACTATCTGAATGAAATCGGCATTAAAACCATTTACCTGAATCCGATTTTTAACGCCGCTTCCAACCATAAATATGACGCATCCGATTATTCACGCATTGATGCAATGTTCGGCAGCGGCGGCCAATTCCGTCAACTTGCCAAAGAAGCCAAAGAACGCGGCATGACGATTATTCTTGATGGTGTATTTAATCATGTAGGCGACGACAGCATTTACTTCGACCGTTACGGAAAGTTCTTTAACAACCTCGCTTACTGGGGCAATGATGAGAAAGCCCGGAATCAGAATATCGGCGCGTACCAGGCTTGGAGGATGAAGAACCGGGATAAGCTTTCTGCGGAGGAACAAGCAGAGGTCCCTGCTTGGGATCCTGCAATCCACCACTCCCCTTACGAAGAATGGTTTGACATCAAGCCTGACGGTTCCTATGAAGGATGGTGGGGCTATGACAGCCTGCCTGTCATCAAATCGGTTAACGGCAGCGAGTTGAATGCAGGCGGCAAAACAGGGCTGAATTTCGGAGATTACATTATCCGTAACAACGAATCCATTGCCCGTCAGTGGGTGAAAATGGGCAGCAGCGGGTGGCGTCTGGACGTTTCCCCTGAAGTGGCAGATAACTTCTGGCGGGAATTCCGCAGTTACTTAAAAGGCATTGACAAAGACACCCCCGGCAAGCTGAAATTCCCCAACGGAGAACCGATCATGCTTGCGGAAAACTGGGGTGACGCATCCCATGATTTCCTGGGAGATAAATTCGATTCCACCATGAACTATCGCTTCCGCAATGCTGTAATCGATTTCATGTTGGATCAGCCGTTTAACGACACGGACATCAACCACTCCCCCATCAACGCGCAGGAATTGGATGTGCGTTTGACGGAAATCTATGAGGATTATCCGAAGGAAGCATTCTATGCCTTGATGAATCTGATGGGGTCGCATGACACCATGCGAATTAAACGGGTGTATGGCGATCTTGAACCGGGTGTAATGCATCCGGATAAGTTCAAAGGCCTCACTCCCGAACAAATTCAGGCACGCAATCAATCGGCGAATGACCGGTTAAAGCTGACCTGGATTTTGCAGATGGGCTATCCGGGCGCACCGACCACCTATTACGGGGATGAAATGGGCATGACCGGATATGACGATCCGGATGATCGCCGTTCCGTTCAATGGGATAAAATTGACAAGCCATTGCTTGAGTTCTATAAGAAACTCACGGCCATTCGCAATCAGAATCAGATATTGAAAACAGGGGACCTCAAAACCCTCTACGCGGATCAAAAAACGTATGCAATTGGACGCAGTCTGGTTGGTGACAAAGACGCTCTTGGCCGGACCGAGTACATCACCAACTATGACACCAATGAAAAAATCCGCATCAAAGATGTCAACGGCAAAGCGATAGTACTGATCAACAAAGATCAGGAAAAAACGGTGGAAATCGATGTTTCGCAATTTGCCCGGGACGGCCTTGTCTTCGTGGATGAGCTGAACAATCGCAAGGAGTACACTGTGACAGGCGGCAAACTCACGGTTCAAGCAGGTGGTATGCACGGGTCCATTTTGATCGCGAAAAAAGGTCAGGATCTCCTCCCGCCCCAACAGATTTCTGACTTGAAGGCAGCAGTTGACACAGAAAACACGAAGAAAGTGAATCTCACCTGGACTGCTGTAAAAGATGCGGTGCGTTATACGATCTATCGTTCCACCGTTGCGGGAGGAAGCTATGAGCGAGTAGCAAATGTGAATACAACGGTTTACAGCGAGCAGCCAATCGAGCCCGGCCAAGCATATACGTATGTGATAGTGGCTGTGGACGAAGCAGGCAACCAGAGTGTGTACTCGAACGAGGCAACCGCGGTGCCTTATGCACAAGTTGGTTGGGCGGGTAATCTAACAGGCAAAAATACGGATCATATGATCGGATACACCAACGCTATCACAGACGCCGGTCTTGAAATCTGGGTGGACGGGATTACAAATCAAGCGGGACCCGCTCAAAATCTGGTTGTAGAATTCGGATATGGCCAAATACAGGATCGCAGCGACTGGACTTGGACTGCTGCCACTTTCGCAGGGGAAGCGGGAAATAACGACAAGTATGCCGGTACGTTTACCCCGGATCGGGTGGGGACCTGGTACTACGGGTTCCGCTTCTCGACGAAAGGTTTATCAACGACGAATACGGATTGGGTGATTCCGTCACAAACCCAATATGGAAGCAAGGACGGGAAAGACGATGTCCGGTCAGTTCCTGTCATAGCGAACACCGACACAACCGCACCTCCCGCTCCCACCTCTTCCCACAAAGGGGTCCAGAATACGCGTGTAACCCTGGAATGGGCGGTTCCGGCAAAGGATGACATCGTTGCGTTCCATGTTGTAAGACAAGCAGCGGGAGAAACTTCGTTCCGTGAAGTGGCGCGTGTAGGAGCGGAAGCCGCCTCATTCGTTGACACAACGGTTGTGAACGGAACCGCATATGAATACAAAGTAGTGGCAGTTGATGCTGCTTACAACCGGACCGACTCGAATACTGTGTCCATCACACCGAATGTAGTACCGGTGAAAGTCACGTTCCGTGTAACCGTCCCCTACTATACAGGAACCAACTTCCCGGTACATGTGGCCGGAGAGTTCCCGGGAGCCGCCTGGAATCCTGGTGCATCCGATTATCAATTCGAGTACAAAGGCAATGACATTTGGGAGAAAACAGTAACCCTCGAAGAAGGAATGCAGATTCAATACAAGTACGCGCGCGGCAGTTGGGATCGTGTAGAAAAGGACGGCAACGGGCAGGAAGTCTATAACCGTCTCTTGGTGGTCCGGGATTCCGGCAACGGCACGATGGTGGTCCAGGATACGGTGGCCCGCTGGAGAGATATGAACCTGGTTGTTACCGAACCTGCAAGTGGAACGGTAACTACATCGGCTGAAATTGCTGTGAAGGGAAATACCATTCCGAATTCCAGGGTGACAGTCAATAACGTTGCGGTCACAGCAACTGACAACGGTGATTTCTCCACGATCGTCCCCCTGCAACCGGGAATCAACCAGATTACCGTACATTTTACTGCAGAAGGCTTTTCGACTGAAACGAAGAAAATTACCGTTACCAGACAGTGAGAACGGATTGTGAAATCACAACAACCCAAGAGAAAAGTCCCTTGGGTTGTTGTGATGTTGAGCATTATTAAGAATTGTTGAAATCGCCCTCGAGTACGTTTTTCAAGGTTCTTAAATCCCTCTCTACCAATCCGGCATCCTCCAAATACTTATCATCTGACATACCAGGGAGCTGAAACAGTGTAAAAATTACTTCACTCCCGGAGCCATTCGGTATAACCCGCATGGGATTCAAGATCTCTTGTCCTGGCATCGGACTCACGTAGTGATCCAGCGCCCCGAACTTATTCCTTTCTACGAACCTGATTTTCATCGGACCATCTGGTGTTTCCACAATCCACTCACCATCTGATTTTGTGACTGACTTACAGAACGCTGTGGCCCATTTGGGAAGGTTTTCGGGGTCTGAAATGAATTCATAAACCTTTTCGGGTGGACATTCAATGGAAACACCCAATGTTTTTGAATTTGCAACCAATGACATCTAAATCTCTCCTTATTAACATTAATTAATACGCGCCCCCAGGCATTATAACGATTTTGGACATAAAGTCTTGTAAACAAAATTCAATACAGGCAATGTTCGCCTTTTTTGTGGAGTATCCTCCCCGTTAGCGAACAAGTTTGGACTGGAATATAATATAATAAAGGCACCATTCCAGAATATCGGGGGGAACTATTGTGAAGATCAAGTCAATTGAACCCACGCCCAATCCCAACAGTATGAAAATCACACTGGACGAATGCCTCCCACAAGGGATTCACAAAACATTTTCGCAAAGTGAAATCGCGAATGCCCCGCGTTTTATACAAGACATCCTGAAAATATCAGGAGTTAAAAGTGTCTTTCATGCAATGGATTTTCTCGCCATCGAACGGAGTCCAAAACAAGGTTGGGAGTCGATTTTGACGCAGATCAAAGCAATTTTTGACAGTGCCTTGCCGTCACAATTGCATTCTTATGAAAATGACCCATATGGATCTGCAAAGGTGTTTGTCCAAATGATAAGTGGGATCCCTATGCAGGTTAAAGTACTTACGGAAACGGCAGACGATCGTTTTTCCCTTCCGGATCGATTCACAATAAGAGCAAGTCAGGCAGCTTCGGCTTCCGCTGATTTCTTGAAAGAACGGCAATGGATTCCGCAAGGGATCCGTTACGGTGTCTCACAAGAAATTGGGGAAGAAGTTGTTTCGGAACTGTCAGCCAAATATGATGATGCTACGCTGGATCGTCTATTGAGCCAAGCTTTAAACCAAACCGCTGCAGTAACAGAATCAGTTGAATTCGGAAATTATACTCCGACTGAACCGGATCCTGCAAAACGCTATGCGGCACTTGAACAAATGGAACCCTCCGCCGAAATCCTCCCCCTCCTGATCCAAGCAATGCAGGATACCAGCCAGTCCGTACGGCGTCTTGCAACTGCTTATATGGGAAGCATTGAGGATGATGAGGTCGTACCGCACTTGATAAAAGCATTGAAAGACCAATCAGTTGCAGTACGCCGAACTGCCGGAGATGCTTTGTCAGATCGAGGTGAACAGGAGGCAATTCCCGTAATGACGGAAGCTCTGAAAGATCCCAGTAAAATTGTAAGGTGGCGTGCAGCTCGCTTTCTCTACGAAGTCGGCGACAAATCTGTGCTTTCTGCATTGCGGGAAGCATTAGATGATCCGGAGTTTGAAGTAAGGCTGCAGGTGAAACTGGCAATTGAGCGGATCGAAAGCGGAAGTGAAACGATAGTCCCCGCTTGGCAGAAGCATATGAAAGATTTGATCGGTGATGAAGAAAAGTAATAGGTGCTAAGTCTTTCCTTTCCGGATATCCTATCAGGTTGTTCCAGAGATAAGCTGCTTCCCGCACTGCATCCCGTCCCAATCGAGAGGTTCGCCGGTCTGGGTAAAAACTCAGCCGTTTACTTTAAAGGTTGTCTGACCAAAGCCATCGATCATGTAGGCAATATTATTTTTGTATGGCATATTGAGCCCCTGACTTTCGAAGAAGTTTGGAAACTCCTTAATGAAATAAACATGATTTTCACTAATAAAAGCTTCATTCAATGCAACAATATCCCTAACTGTGATATCTAGCACAAAACAAACATGTTATAATGAACCAATAAAGTGGTGATGGATAAATGCTCAATGAAAGAGAGGGGGGCTGAATTTTGGATTGCCGTGGAGGGTGTGGAGCTTGTTGTATTGTCATCTCTATCTCTTCTCCTATTCCCGGAATGCCCGGAGGGAAACCGGCCGGTGTCCCTTGCGTACACCTTACAACCGAATACAAATGTGGCTTGTTTGGCAAACCCGAGCGCCCAGCTGTCTGCCGCAATTTGCAACCTTCGGAAGATATGTGCGGATCTTCTAACGAGGAAGCCTTTGAGCTCTTGGAAGCCCTCGAAAAAGCGACGAAACTACCGACCCTCGATCCCCGTTGAAACACCCGCCGCTTAGAGATTAAGACGGATTGTATAATACTGTACGATAGTCCCCAACCAATTTGGAACATTTTATGTTTTATCTGATCGACATTTCGTCACTGACCTCTGCACCATTGAAACATTCGGGAGAATGCCTCTTCCCAAACGGCAGCGGAAAAGAAATGCCCCCACCCTTCATAGAACAGGCAGGTGTATGTCTTTCCGTTATCTTTCAGGGCGGCTGCAAGTCGAAGCGAATGTTCAATTCCCACCTGTTCATCCTTGGTTCCATGCACGAGTAAAACAGGGCATGACAATTCATCGACACGGTAGATTGGAGATCGCCACGCGTAGGCTTCAGGTACTTTTTGCGGGGAATCGCCGACCACTCTTTTTAGCATCCGCCGTAAATCGATCCGTTCTTCGTAGGTTAAAGCCAGATCCGACACACCGCCCCAGACAATCACCGATTTGACAAAAGGAAACTCCATTGCTGCAAATAGAGCCATAATCGCTCCCCTGGAAAATCCAAACAGATGAATTTCACTCTTGTTAACTTGAGAAAGTTCACTGAGCCAAGACAGAGCGTCCAGAACATCATGACGATCCTCCCCGCCAAAATCCTCTCGTCCTTCTCCTCCTCGGTTTCCCCGATAAAAGGGAGCAAACACGATATACCCCTCACTCACGAACCGGCTTACCCAAGCCAACCGTGTCATTCCCACATTTCGGATTCCGCCGCGGCAATAGACCAACAAAGGAAAAGGCCCTTCCCCAGCCGGAATCGCGAGATAGCCCTTTACCCGCAGGCCTTGAGAAAGATACGTCACGAGAAAAAGCTCTGCATAGGGGTGGAACTCCGGGATCTCCACTTGATCGATCATTTGCCGGTACTCTGACCTACTTGAAAATCCACCGTTGGCATCTGATGAATTTCGCTTGTAGTAGTATGGATCGTTACATGATATAACCCCGCTTCAGGGAAGGTTTTCTTGAGATGATAAGCCCCTTTTTTATCCGGCTTGGTTTCCAGCATTTCATGTTTTTCAGTTCCGTCCCGCCAGATCTCCAAATCCACGTCGGCATCTTTGACAGGTTCACTGCCCTTGGACACCCGGGCAATCAGCTCAACTTCCTTGCCTGGTTGGATCTCCTTGGGATTAGTAGTGAATTCGATCGTTAATTTTTGTGGGTGGTCTGCATGTCTGCTGTGATCCTCTTGATTGGAGCCGCACCCCGGTAGAGCCACCAAACCAGCTAGAACAAAAGGGCACAGCATTTTTGCGAAACTCATTTCTTTTGCATCCCTTCCAGAAATATTTGATTCACACCTTAATCAATAAAACAACAATACGGCAACGACAAGTATCAAACAGGTGTTGATTAACATCAAACTGACGAAAATAAACGAAACGATTTTACTTGGAGCCCGAAACGTTTCAGTATTGATCCCCTTTCGCTTCTCATAATAATCTTTCGTGGCGAACGCGAACACCAGGCTTCCAAGAATAACCGAACCAATACCAACAACAGCCGAAATGGTATTGGCCAAATGCGTATACGGGGTTGATCGAAACACCACTCCTGCTGCCAGGAAGCCAAGCCCAACAATCGTTATGCTTGTCCGTATCCACGCCAGAAAGGTTCGTTCATTTGCAAGATGTTGTTGAACGTATTTTGAATCTACGGTCTTTTCCTTTTCCATATTTCCACTTCCCGATTCAATACTTCAATCTTCTCGCTCTACCAAAAGCATACACGAAACAACCATGTTGTGCTAAGCGATTTTAGTCACAAAAAAACAAGGGGAAGTCGTTCAGAGAACGCCTTCCCCCTATTTTTCCCTAATCCCAATTCAACGCGTCTTTCGCCGCATCTTTGACTTTCTCGAAGAAGGTCTTTTGCTGTTCGGATGGCTTTACGCCCAATTCATCTCCAAGCTGCCGCAAAATGTCCCGTTGTTTTTCCGTCAAATCCGTTGGCGTGACGACAATCACACGAACGTGCTGGTCACCGCGGTAGCTGCTGTTTATACGCGGCATGCCTTTCCCGCGAAGACGGAACGAGGTTCCTGTCTGGGTCCCCTCGGGGATCCGCAGCTTCACTTTGCCGTCCAGTGTTTCAACCTCAATTTCGTCGCCCAGCGCCGCCTGCACGAAGCTGATCGGCACCCGGCAGAAGATGTCATCTCCGTCGCGGTCAAAGAATCTGTGTTCCCGAACGTAAATCACAACAAAGAGATCGCCCGGTGGCGCTCCTTTGTCACCCGTTTCCCCTGCCCCACTGATTCGAATTCGATTCCCTGTGTCAACACCAGCGGGGATCTTCACATGGATCCGCTTTCGAACTTTGATCGAACCGTTTCCGTGGCACTGCGTACACGGGTTCTTAATGATTTTTCCGTCACCGCCGCACGCTTGGCAGGGACGACGGTTCACCATACGGCCAAGCGGTGTATTGATAATCTGTTCCTGCGTACCTGTTCCCCGACAGACAGAACAGGTATCCGGGTGGGTACCCGGTTTCGCGCCGGAACCGTGACAGGTTGGACATTCTTCCGTTCGCGGAATCTCAATCTCTTTCTCGGTGCCTTTCGCCGCTTCTTCAAACTCGATCTGTAGATTATACTGAAGGTCGGCTCCTCTGCGCGGTCCTCGTTGACGACCACCACCGCCAAAGAACATATCGAAGATATCGCCAAATCCTCCGAAGTCGCCGGCACCGCCGCCGCCAAATCCTGCGCCCGGGTCCGCGTGGCCGAATTGATCGTACCGAGACCTTTTTTCCTTATCGGACAGCACTTCGTACGCTTCCGTTACTTCTTTAAATTTAACCTCCGCGTTCGGATCATCCTTGTTCACGTCCGGATGGTATTGACGAGCCAGCTTGCGGTACGCTTTTTTTATTTCGTCTTCAGTCGCATTCCTGCTGACACCAAGAACTTCATAATAATCGCGCTTACTCAAGAATGGACCTCCTTCCTCAACTGCGTAGCTCCATCTCATACAGAAGAAAAGCCAAAGCCGGGATTTAAACCTGCGACTTTGACTTTTCGCCGCTTGCTATCTTACTTCTTTTCCTCGTTTACCTCAGTATATTCGGCATCGACAACAGTGTCATCCTTCTTGCCTGCGTCTGCGCCAGCTTGCTGCCCCTGTGCAGCCTGTTCGTACAACTTGATGGACAACTGCTGCACAACCTGGCTGAGTTCTTCCGACGCTTTCTTGATTGCTTCGATGTCGGTGCCGTTCAAAGCTTCCTTCAGCTTCTCTTTTGCCGAATTTGCTTTCTCAACTTCCGCTTGATCCACCTTGCCTTCGAGATCTTTCAGAGTCTTTTCGGTGGTGTAGACCAGCGTGTCTGCATTGTTGCGAATTTCTACTTCTTCACGGCGCTTGCGGTCTGCTTCCGCATTCATTTCCGCTTCTTTCACCATACGCTCCACTTCATCCTTATTGAGGCCGGATGAAGATGTGATCGTGATCTTCTGGCTCTTGCCGGTTCCAAGATCCTTCGCCGACACGTTTACAATCCCGTTCGCATCGATATCGAAAGTAACTTCGATTTGCGGAATACCGCGTGGAGCAGGCGGAATGTCGGTCAAAGTAAAGCGGCCGAGCGTCTTGTTGTCGCGAGCGAATTCGCGCTCCCCTTGCAGAACGTGGATTTCCACGGAAGTTTGGTTGTCGGCTGCCGTCGAGAATACTTGACTCTTGGAAGTCGGAATTGTCGTATTGCGTTCAATCAGCTTCGTCATCACACCGCCCAGTGTTTCAATCCCGAGCGAGAGCGGAGTTACGTCAAGCAGCAGGACGTCTTTTACTTCCCCGGTGAGAACCCCTGCTTGAATAGCTGCACCAACAGCTACCACTTCGTCCGGGTTTACCCCTTTGGTCGGCTCTTTGCCGATCAATTTCTTGATTGCCTCTTGCACTGCCGGAATACGAGTCGAACCACCGACGAGAATCACTTTGTCAATCTGGCTTGCAGACAAGCCTGAATCGCTCAGGGCCTGACGAGTGGGTCCAAGTGTTGCTTCCACCAAATCCGCAGTCAGTTCCTCGAATTTGGCACGAGTCAGATTCACTTCCAGGTGCTTCGGGCCAGTAGCGTCAGCCGAAATGAACGGCAGGGAAATCGTTGTGGTTAATACGCCAGACAACTCTTTTTTAGCTTTTTCAGCCGCATCCTTCAGACGCTGCATGGCCATCTTGTCTTGTGAAAGGTCAATGCCTGTATCGCGTTTGAACGTATCAATGAGAAACTTCATAATACGCTCGTCAAAATCGTCTCCACCGAGACGGTTGTTCCCGCTTGTTGCTTTCACCTCGAATACGCCGTCGCCGAGTTCGAGAATCGAAACGTCGAACGTACCGCCTCCGAGGTCATATACAAGGATGGTTCCTTCTTCTTCTTTGTCAAGGCCGTAAGCCAAAGCGGCTGCGGTCGGCTCGTTGACGATACGAAGAACTTCCAATCCGGCAATTTGACCCGCATCTTTAGTAGCTTGACGCTGGGAGTCATTGAAATAAGCCGGCACGGTAATCACCGCTTGTGTTACCGGTTGTCCCAAGTAAGCTTCTGCATCAGCCTTCAGCTTCTGCAGAATCATCGCAGAGATTTCCTGCGGAGTGTATTCTTTTCCTTCGATCGTTTCCTTATGGTTGGTACCCATATAGCGTTTGATGGAGATGACCGTATTGTCCGGGTTGGTCACAGCCTGGCGTTTTGCCACGTCGCCGACCAGCCGCTCCCCGTTCTTGATTGCAAGCACGGACGGGGTAGTACGTCCACCTTCCGCGTTCGGGATAACAACCGGTTCGCCGCCTTCCATTACGGCAACACAGGAGTTTGTTGTACCTAAGTCAATGCCAATAACCTTACTCATGCGAATAGCCTCCTAATTATATGCTGACTGATAGATTATCTTCGAAGTCCCAGAGGTTTTCCGGGT
This sequence comes from Effusibacillus consociatus, assembly GCF_042652925.1. NCBI lineage: Bacteria > Bacillati > Bacillota > Bacilli > Caryophanales > Alicyclobacillaceae > Effusibacillus > Effusibacillus consociatus. The sequence continues at coordinate 211,215 of NZ_JBHSHC010000014.1, read as the reverse complement.
CCCCATTAAAGTACTCGGACTATGCTACGGAGCCTTACGTCACTTTAATGGGTACTATCTTGATACCTTAACCATTGCCGGTCTGACAACCTTGTCATGCAGCAAGTACCCCTTGCGGAGTTCTTCCACCACGGTGCCCGGTGCATACTCATCGCTTTCCACCTGCATTACCGCTTCGTGGAAGTTCGGATCAAACGGTTGCCCAACCGCGTTCATTGCAACTACACCTTCGCGTTCTAGGGTGCTTTCGAATTGACGGAATACCATTTCAACACCTTTTTTCAAAGATTCGGCATCTGAGGTTTCCGCCGCCAACGCAAGTTGGAAATTGTCCACTACAGGCAGAATTTCTTGTACCAATCGCAAAGTTGCGTAGTTGCTCAGATCCTCTTTTTCCTGGCGCGCCCGCTTTCGAAAATTATCGAAATCGGCAGTGCTTCGCAGCAATCGGTTCTGAAGCTCCTGCATCTCCGCAGTCAAACGGGTTACTTCAGCCAGAAGCTCCTCCCGACTGCGAGTATCATTCAGATCTGCATTTTGCTGTTCAGTTGTTTCGGGAGTTTCGCCGTTTGCTTCCGGTGTTTCCTCCATTTGCTTCTGTTCCTGGTTCATACTGTCCCTCCCACATAGCTTGCCAACTCAATGGCGGAAATCATTTGTGAAGCCGCGTTAACAGCTCCGACATTGTTTCGGTAAGATAGTCTAACACACTGATCACACGGCCATATTCCATACGTGTCGGACCGAGCACTCCGATAGTTCCCGCAACATTGCCGTCAATATGATAAGTCGCGGTAATGATGGAGCAATTCTTGAGCTGCTCAAGTTGATTTTCAAGCCCGATCCGCACCTGGATGCCAGGCGTATTTTGCTGATTTAACAGATGGATCACCGTTTGGTTGGTTTCCAATATATCAAGCAGCGGGCGGAGTTTCTCCACATCACGGAATTCCGGTTGATTCAGGATTTTGGCCGTACCTCCGAGATAGACGCGGTCATCTTTTTCCGGCTGGACAATCTGATTCAAGAGGTTCATGACCCCTTCGAACTGATCCATATACCGGTTCAATTCGCCCATAATTTCGTGATAAAGTTTGGTCTTAACAAGGTTTAGCGGAACCCCGGTCATTTTGTCATTGAGAATCGCAACAAATTTGCTGATCTCATCTGTGGAGATACCCTCGGGAACGGAAACCTTCTTGTTCTCCACGTGTCCTGTATCCGTCACAATAATGGCAACTGCCGTATGCTCGGATAAAGGAACCAGTTGAATATGCTTCAGCTTGTTCTCGTGGACCTGCGGCCCCAACACAAGTGAAGTATAGTTGGTCAAGCTCGAAAGAATCTGAGCGGTGTGTTGAACGACCCGCTCCATTGCATCGATCTTTTCCACAAATACTTTCTTTATCTGAAACAACTCTTCCGATGAGAGAGAGAACGGGTTCATTAAATGGTCGACATAGAAGCGATACCCTTTATGCGAAGGGATCCGGCCTGCTGAAGTATGCGGCTGTTCCAAATATCCCATTTCTTCAAGATCAGCCATTTCATTGCGAATCGTGGCAGGTGAGAATGCCACTTCCGAATGCTTGGAGATTGTACGTGAACCAACGGGTTCGGCAGAATGAACATAATCTTCAATGACCATCCGCAAAATCATCTGTTGGCGCTCCGAAAGCATGCTTCTCCCTCCTTGTTAGCACTCTGTCACATCGAGTGCTAATCACTACGTAAAAAATAACAAATCCCGCCAATAGTGTCAACTGATCAGGAATCCTGAAAACACTTCATTTGCGATCGGCAAAGCTTTTTTTGTGAGGCAAACCGCCTCCGCATTGTCTGTCAGCAGCCCTTCCTGCACAAAACGCTCAATTTCACGGCCAAACACGTTGTGCATGTCAACCCCATGCCGTTCCTTAAAACGAGCATGTTCCACTCCCCGAATCATCCGCAGTCCCAGAATCATGGTGTCTTCCCGTTGAATTTCTGCGGGGATTTCTTCCCGTTCGACCACGGGGCGCTTTCCGGACAGACAAGTCTCAATATAACCGGGAACGCTTGACTGGATCACATACCGGACATCGTTGACATAACCGTGTGCACCTGCCCCGGCGGCCAGATACGGCTCATTTCGCCAATACACCTGGTTATGGCGGCAGTCATGGTCTTTTTTTGCAAAATTGGAAATCTCATACATCTGATATCCGTGTGCCTCCAACGTATCCATCAGCAATTGATACATCGCTAGATCCTCTTCTTCGGGCGGCAGCTGCAGCTTGCCGCGCTCCTGCCAGATCGCAAACGGCGTACCTTCTTCCACTTTAAGCGAATAGGCCGAAATATGTTCCGGTTGCAGTTCCACAATTCGCCGGAGGCTGTCTTCAAAGATCGGGATCGTTTGCCCCGGCAGCCCAAACATCAGGTCCAAATTAATTGATGAAAATCCGGCCTGACGCGCTTTTTCGTAACTATGGTACACGGTGAGACTGTCATGCAGTCGGCCCAGCTTTTTTAAAATCGGATCGTGGAAGGACTGAACGCCAAAAGAGAGCCGGTTCGCCCCGCCCTCTTTCAACACTCTTAGTTTCTCCAGATTGACCGTGCCGGGATTCGCTTCGACCGAAATTTCCGCACCTTCAGCGAGACGGAAAAACCGATTTAGGATATTCATCATTCGTTCCGTTTGCTTTACGTCAAACATCGTTGGCGTACCGCCGCCAAAAAAGACGGTCTTCAACGGTTCCCACGGAAGTTCCTTCGACAGCAGTTCCATTTCTTTTTCCAGACCATCCAGATAACGGTCCATCACTTCACCGGTTGAAACATAGGAGTTGAAGTCGCAATAGTAGCATTTGCTTGCACAAAACGGAATGTGGATATAAAGTGAACTCGGTTTCATCAGTATCGGGCTCCACCCAACGCGGAATGAACAAAAAATTTCTTGCGCGGGACATCGATCTGGCTGCCCGCAACGATTTCCGCTTTGCGTTCTTTGTAATAATCATGTATGCGACCCACCCATTGCATATCGGTATGAAGCACCCGATCCAGGATGCCGCGTGCAATCTCTTCCGCTGGACGATCATCCGGCGGAATCACAGACGGCTCCCCGTCTTCCGAAAACTCCAGTCTTTCCTGCCAAGGCAGGCGTGCAGCCTGTGCAAGATACCCGATAACTTCGGGCAGGGTATTGGTTTCCTGGGTCCAGGACAAAGCAAACGAGAAGAGCAGAACATCACCGCGTTCCCAGACATCCGCCCCGATTTCTTGCAACTCGTCGGAGAACGAAGTGATCACTATTCCTTTTTGTCCGGAGGCAAGTCCGTCGGCCAGCGGTTTCACCGGGAGCATCAGCATCCTGCCAAATGCATGGGCGAGCGGCTCGCTTGCCTTTCCGGCGGCCGCCACATACTCATATTTTGGAAACACATCGATTGTCCCAATCGTAGTTTGCAGCGCGGCGAGTACGGAAGCAACCTGTTCATAGCTGAAGTTTACAAACGTAAATCGACCGTTTGAATGGTTCGGTTCATCCGGGTAATCTTCTTCAAAGGTGCGCAACAATAATGTCCCATACTGGACAAAATGCCAGTCGCGGATCGTCTCGGCTTTATGGGCACGATAGCGGCGGAGCATTCCTTTGGTATATTCCAACTGCATTTCACCTTCGCCCGATTCCTTCACTTGTTCCTCAAGTTTAGACACGAATAAGGTTGCTTCACCAGAACGCCCCAGGAAAATCAGCAATTGGGCAATGTAAAACGTCATGCTCATCGCCTGTTCCTGCTCGTAAGCTTTCATGAAAAAATGAAGTGCTTCTTCGTTGTAGAACTCCTTCATCAGCGCAAAAGCGAACTCATAATTGGCGGCAGCCGCGTCAGGAACCAGTTGAACACAGCGTGACAACGGTCCGAGCGCCGACCCGTACATGCCTTCCTGAACCAGTTGATACCCCAAACGAAAATAGGCTTCCGCATCTTCAGTATCCGCCACGACCGCCTCAAACAACCCAGCCGCTTCGTGTTTACCCGACATACGCAGCACAAACGCAAACTTCTCGTAGACCCGCACGTCAAACTCGGGCCGGCGGAGAGCGAAGTGGAGAATCTCCATCGCCCTTTCGTAATTATCTGCTGCAATCTGTTCCTCCGCGTCAGCTAAAATCTGGTGCACTACGTTATCGTTACCCATGGGTCCCCCCTGTTTAGTCCATTTTGAGTACGGCCATAAATGCTTCCTGCGGAACTTCCACCGAGCCGACCTGCTTCATGCGCTTTTTCCCCTCTTTTTGCTTTTCGAGGAGCTTCCGCTTCCGGCTGATGTCCCCGCCGTAACATTTTGCGAGAACGTTTTTGCGCATCGCTTTAATCGTTTCACGGGCAACCACTTTCGTGCCGATAGCCGCTTGAATCGGAACCTCAAAGTGTTGGCGGGGAATCAGATCTTTCAATTTCTCACACAAAATCCGGCCGCGATCATATGCCTTATCCCGGTGAACGATGAAGGAGAGCGCATCCACCACTTCTCCATTCAGCAGAATGTCCATTTTAACCAGATTGGAGGCACGGTAGCCGATCAATTCATAATCGAAAGATGCATACCCTTTGGTGCTCGATTTCAAACGATCGAAAAAGTCGTATACAATTTCCGTCAACGGAACTTCATAGACCAGAGTGACACGGGTTTGATCCAGATACTGCATGTCGATGAAGACCCCGCGTTTTTCCTGACACAGCTCCATTACGGCACCGACATAATCTTTGGGTACGATAATGGATGCCTTCACATACGGCTCTTCCACACGCTCAATCTTGCCTGTTTCGGGCATTTTGCTCGGGTTGTCGATTTGGATCATTTCCCCGGAGGTTGTGTAAACATGATATACCACGCTCGGTGCAGTCGTAATCAAAGTCAAATCGTATTCCCGCTCCAGACGTTCCTGGATCACTTCCATGTGGAGCAATCCCAAGAATCCGCATCGGAAGCCAAACCCGAGGGCACTTGAAGTTTCCGGTTCATATTTCAACGCGGCGTCGTTGAGTTCAAGCTTCTCAAGCGCTTCGCGCAGATCGTTATAATCGGCCGTGTCGACCGGATATAGTCCGCAGAATACCATCGGATTAATTCCCCGATACCCAGGCAGCGGTTCGGCAGCCGGTGCTTTCGCATCCGTTACGGTATCCCCCACGCGGGTGTGTTTTACGTTTTTGATCGATGCGGCAATATAGCCGACATCCCCGACCATTAATTCATCCACTGGTGTCATGCGCGGTCGCAGGGCTCCGATTTCAACCACTTCGTATTCTGCTTTCGTTGCCATCATGCGAATCTTCATCCCGGGTTTAATCGAACCGTTCACGACACGAACATAAATAATTACGCCCTTATAAGGGTCGAAATGAGAGTCAAAAATCAACGCCTGCAGCGGCTTATCCGGATCTCCCTCCGGGGCAGGCACTTTCTGGACGATCTGCTCCAGAATCTCCTCAATGCCAATTCCCGCCTTTGCAGAGGCAAGCACCGCTTCCGATGCGTCAAGCCCGATTACCTCTTCAATCTCCTGCTTGACCCGCTCCGGTTCGGCCGATGGAAGGTCAATTTTATTAATCACAGGGAGGATTTCCAGGTTATTCTCCAATGCCAGGTAAACGTTCGCGAGTGTCTGGGCTTCAATCCCCTGTGCGGCGTCAACTACCAGCAAGGCTCCCTCGCAAGCTGCCAGCGAACGGCTGACTTCATAAGTAAAGTCGACGTGTCCCGGCGTATCGATCAAGTGCAGAATATAGTCCTTGCCGTCCTTCGCACGGTAATTCAAGCGGACCGATTGCAGCTTGATCGTGATACCGCGCTCACGCTCCAGCTCCATATTATCCAGGACCTGCTGCTGCATCTCGCGAGCCTGCAGAGTGCCTGTATATTCCAAAATCCGGTCAGCCAAGGTGGACTTCCCGTGGTCAATATGAGCGATAATCGAAAAATTTCGGATAGATTTTTGTCGTTCTCTCGCGTCCATCACAGATTCTCCTCATAAAAATGCTATCGTACATTATAGCATGACCGGTATAAAATAGCACGACCCGCAAAAACACAAAAGCGATGGCCATGTTACCTGCCATCGCTATCCGATCCATTGCGCTATCAACGAAGCGATCCATTCGATGATCCGCTCCGACAAATTCTGCAAGATGCGACCGATCCCAATACTCACTTCATTCATTGTTTCCCCGAATTCACTTTTGGCAGCCTCAATCTGGCGACTCCACTTGTCGCCAAGAGTGGGTTTGGGCTGGACCACTTCTTTCCCCAGTACGGTCACCTGAATCGCCTGATTGTCCGTGTTTACATGGATCGATTTCGGGGGTCCCCCCGTTCCGACAATCGACTGAATCCCCTGTTCCGCTGTATGAAAACCTACACCGACGAACACCACTGTCATGAACACGAGTCCGGTGTACAGCAGGAACCTTCGCAACCTCCACATGATCCTGAAGCCTCCCTGTCTCCTACCGTCCTATCAATTCTAGCTTTTAGTCCCAGTATGTTCGGGAGGATGCCGTTCTATACCCGGCTTTGCTTAAGATTACTTCGCATTTTGCCCTTCTTTTGCAAGTTCGGTGATCACGTTCGACAGTAGGTCTGTTGTTCGATACACTTCTTCCATCGTATTTTCCGGTCCACCGATTTCAATGATGATCGATTTGGGATGGAGGTCTTGATTGTATCGAGTGTCGAAACGATTATCCTTTTTTGTAAAAGCACCTTTTGAGACTCCCGGATACAGTTCCTGCATTTTTTTATGAACCTGCTTTGCGAACTCCTCGTTTTTCTTGGAGTTTGGATTCATGCCTCCAACTATGAAACTAACCCTTGCAACATCTTGACCATTCCACTTTGCGGTTGTAAATTGTCTCGCCAGTGAATCCCGATGTATATCGAAAACCATCCTGATACCGTTGTTTTTGCTTAAAACTTCTTGCACCGTTTTTCTTGAAAAATCATAGGACTCCTCAAACTTTCCTGGTACCCAGTAATCTGTTTTCGTCTGTATGGATTCGATTTTCTTCTCTTTCAGATCTTTGACCAGACGCTCACCTGCAAGAGTAATATTTTTGTCTTTGTCATATGCTTGGTTAAATTCTTTTACATTGTTAAGTTCAGGCAAATACGCTTCCCTGTTGTGTGAATGATAAATGTAGACAATTGGTTTTCCGTTAGACGGTACTGGTTCCGGTTGCTCTGTTGGCGGCTGGGGTTGAGGCTTTCCCATATCGGCAGGAGGAATGTCTTCACCCGGTGATTCTTTAGAATCTTCCGTCAAAGGTTCAAAATTACTAACCGACATCGCCGCAATCGAACCTCCCAGCATTGTTTCCGGGTGATCGACATCAATATCTGTGAACAAATAAAACAGCAACGAAGTCCACTTCGAACGGGACTCTGGCGGTTTGCCGATTTGCTTGGGATCGGCCGATGCGTAAACTGGAATCTCCTGCCCCATAATGGAATTTAACGACTGGTTGCTGACCGAATGGAGGACGCGGGATGCCAGGGAATGCTGGTTGTTGGCGGCCATCAACTGCACAGCGATCGCACATATGAAAAGGAACAAGACCGCAATCATCAGACTCATGGTGATCACCATGGTCCGCATTCTGCGTGTTCCGACATTTAGTGTCATGGATCGAAAATATCTTGGACGCGGCTCACGGTTCATAGGACTTGCTCCTTTCATTCGATATCTACGAGAATCATATGTTACGAGATTTCCCTTTATGCCTGTTGATGAAAAGTAAAGAGCGCCCATCGGGCGCTCTTTCATAGATTTATCTTGCTAGAGTTTGAGCAAAATTATTTCGCAAATACGTGGTCACCAATTTTCACGGTAACCGTTCTTTGTCGAATCCAATTGGTCGGACTGACGAGATCCGGATTATAGAAATACAAAGCGTCGAAAGTCGGATCCTTTCCGTTTAACGCTTCTTGTACGGCCCTCCTTGCCTCGTCATCGGCCGGCTTGTGAATTTCCCCGTTGTCTACAGGACTGAAGGCAGGAATCGAACCGTAATATTGAAGAATAACTCCACGAATTGTATTCGGAAACTCCGGGCTTTTCACGCGGTTCAGAACCACACTGGCAACGGCTACTTTTCCTTCATACGGTTCCCCTTTTGCTTCCGCATTGACCAAACGTGCAAACAAATCCAAATCCGCTTCATTCATCGATTGGGTTTGCACTCCTGTTGGAATGTACACCGTGTCTCCAATGTTCAGCAAATCATCGTACTCATTATTCACGAATTGAAGTTTCGCAAGAGGAACACCAAACGTTCTTGACAAGTTCCAAAGAGTGTCCCCACGCTGCACAACGTGCTTGGAAGGAATCAACAACGTTTGTCCGGCATTGATCCGGTCGCTTTGCAATTGGTTGGTTCTCTTGATCACTTCCCACGGAATCCCGTACTTTTCACCAATTTTATACAAAGATTCTCCGTTTGCAGCCGTGTGTGAGGAGGAAGCTTCCGCAACACCTCCAAACATCACCCCAAACAGCATCATCAAAAGAGCAATTTTGCGTTTCATCCAATCACTTCCTTTCTTAATTTACCATACCCATTCCTTCCCTTCGCAGAGCATTTTATAATCTATCCGGACCATCTACTACCCTAACACAGAACTGCAGTTGTTTGGGCGTGTAATTTTTGGCATGTCCGATTTTCAACGATCCCGATTTTCTGACATATAATATAGGTGATTGACAGGGGGGCATATCTATGGCAACCAGGCCCGTACTTTTGCGCAGTGGAGATACAATTGGCATCGTTACATTGGGAAGTCCGCTTTCTGCCGATGTAATTGACGCAAGAATTGCCACACTGAGAAATATGGGATTTAATGTTGTGCTCGGAAATTATGTATATTCCTTTCAGGGCTATCTTGCCGCATCAGATCAAGAGAGGGCCTCCGATCTGATGGACATGTTCCGCAACCCTTCGGTAAAAATGATACTCCCCACCAGGGGGGGTGTAGGAGTAGCCGGAATTTTCCCCTATCTTGACTTTAACGTTATAAGAAGAAACCCAAAGATAGTCACAGGTTACAGCGACATAACGGTTCTACTGAACGTATTGCATCAATACGCCGATCTGATCACTTTTAATAGTCTGCTACTGATTGATTTTCGGCCAGAGACTCCTCCATATAACTACGATCAATTTTTTTCCGCTGTGGCCTCAACTAGTTCCCCAAGGAGAATTGAGAACCCTCTAGGCATTCCTTTAATAAGCAGAGTCGCGGGAGACGTAACCGGTCCCATCGTTGGGGGCAATCTCAGCTCTTTTGTGGATGCTCTGGGCACACCTTATGAAATCGATACAAGAGGAAAAATACTTCTGTTGGAGGAAACGCACGAACCGGTTAACAAGGTCTACAGGTTCATGAATCATTTAAAACTGGCGGGGAAATTCAGGGATTGTCTAGGCATCGTAATCGGGGAATGCACAGGTTGTGCGGAAGCATACGGCAAAACATTTGATGATTTGATTGACGAATTTCTTGTTCCGCTCGGAAAACCGCTGATGACCAACTTGGCCACCTCACACGGGGTATTTAAGGCAGCCATCCCAATAGGCGCAAGAGTGAATCTGAATACGACCAACAATACATTGACTGTAATGGAGCCAACAGTAAGAGTCTAGAATAGAGTAGGCGCATGCATTACCGCATGCGCCTCTCACAGATCCGTACGTGCGGGTGACCGGGGGCCTGTTGCGGCACGCATTAGTGTAAAAACATGGCCGCATCTTCCGGCGTGATTGAAGAATGCAGTGCCATATTCAATCCGTTAGCCACCACAGTGGCGATATCGTCAACAAACTGGTCAATCTCCTTTGGTGTAACCATCAGATTCTGCCCAAGCGGCTGCAGAATCTCAAAGATCAACTGTCTCTTTTCCTGTTCGTTAAAATTGCCGAGTATTTGGCTGCATTGATTCCCGGGTACCTCTTGTTCAATGCGCTTGATCAAAAGATCGATCGTGTCGTGAGCGATCGTAACAGCGTCAACAACAGTGGGAACGCCAATGGCGACAACAGGAACACCAAGCGTTTCCCGATTGAGTCCTTTCCGTTTGTTGCCGACACCCGCTCCTGGCGTAATCCCTGTATCCGCCACTTGAATAGTGGTATTCACCCTGTCTAAAGCGCGGGAGGCCAAAGCATCTATTGCAATCACCAAGTCGGGCTTTACATTCTGGACGATGCCCTGAACAATCTCACTCGTCTCAATACCGGTAATCCCAAGCACTCCGGGAGATACGGCGGCGACTGGCCGGAAACCGTCATCTAAAAGCTCGGGCATATGGCTGTAAAGATGACGAGTGACGAATACTTTTTTCACTACCAGCGGACCAAGCGCATCCGGTGTTACGTTCCAGTTTCCCAAGCCGACAATCAAGACCTTGGCGTTGTCCGGAAGATTCAAGAAGGCTCGCAGCTCTTCCGCAAAACGCTTGGCCACTTTTTCCTGCAAATCGGCATCTTTCTGGCGAAGTCCAGGCACCTCAAAGGTAAGGTAATTCCCCACCATCTTCCCGATCCTGCGAGCTCCATTTTGATCCTTCACCTTTAATTTGGTTACCCTCATTCCTTCTTCTTGGTCTACGTCGGTTTCCACGCCCGGTATCTCAGGGATTCCCTGCGCCGCACCCGCCATCTGGTGAGCCTCAACCGCAAGATCAGTCCGCACCGAATACCCGTTCCAGTCCATTTCTTCCTGTGTTTCATTCATCCCTTGTTCCCCCTGTAGTAACGTCCTTTTGGGTAACATTCGCAAAAATGTTTAGGGTTATTCAAATTGGAGTTGCGCTACCACCTATCACGTGATAAAATATCCATTGTCCGTTTAAAAGGATCGTATCCGTGCTGTAAGGAGGTGAACAGGGTGCCGAACATCAAATCCGCAATCAAAAGAGTAAAGATTACCCGTACTCGTACCCTTCGTAACGCTGCGGCGAAATCCGCCCTTCGTACAGCGATCAAGAAATTCGAGCTTGCTGTTGTCAACAACGATCTCGAGAACGCTAAAGATCTGCTTCAAAAGGCTGCTCGTACGCTTGATAAAGCTGTATCCAAAGGCCTCATTCATAAGAATGCAGCTGCCCGGAAGAAGTCTCGTTTGACGAAGAAATTCAACAAATTGGGTGCGTAAATTAAAAGATAACGACGCAAACCCCGATTCACCGCGAATCGGGGTTTTTCCCTGTTGCTTGCTCCAGTTGCTGCTGCGCCAATTCCACTAACCGGCGCACCATGGAACCACCTATTTGTCCACCCACTTTGCCCACTTCGCGGGCGGTCAAATCGCCGTTATCTCCAGGGACAAGCGGCACTCCCACTTGCTGTGCGACTGTATACTTGATGTCATTCGGGTTGGTCGTACAGGACACGTCCTCAGATTTAGTCTTATCCTGTATAATCTCACATTTCAAACGGTCCAACGCCTCTCTTGCTTCCGGTACAAGCAGGCGGTTTCTTCGTCTTGCCACAGACCTGCACCTCCTGTCTGTTTTTAAGGTGCCCCGATCATCAACCTACGATGCATCCGACATGGACAGCAGGAACATTTCAAGTGCCTGTCGATCCTCTATTTTGCCGGTTTTGATTTTATAGTCAATATCTCCTAATTTGGCCAGTAATGCTTCTAACGCTTGTCTTGTGTAACGCTTCGCCTGTTCTCCCGCGATTTTGCATGCATAAGGGTGTACTCCTGTTTGTTGGGCAATTTGTTGAACGGAAAGGCCGCGTGAACTTAGAATCTTTACCTGCAGCATGATTCGGATTTGACGTGTAATCATGAACAACAGGTAAATAGGAGCCTGCTTGCTTTTTATCAGATCCCGCATTAAACGCATTGCTTTTTCCTTCCGCAATCGAACCGCTTCATCGACAAAAACGAATATGTCCTGGTCAAGAGTTCTCGAAACCAGCAGGTTCACGGTTTCTTCTTCAATTGTTCCGTTTTCCCCTGCAAATAATGACATCTTCTCCAGTTCTGTCGAAAGCAGCGTTAGATTCGACCCGCAGACCAAGATCAGCCTGGCGATCGCATCCGGCGTAATGGAAACTTTAAGCTGCCGGGTTTTTTCAAGTATCCAATCGCGCAGTTCCTGTTCTTTAAGCGGCAGGAAAGCGGCCACTCGTCCATTTTTTTGAGCGGCTTTTGTAATTTTCTTTCGTTCATCCAGTTTATCCGCAAGCACGGTCAAAACAACCGTTGAAGTTGGGGAGGGATTCTCCAAATAACGAAGGAGCGCATCAGTATCGTGATCGTTCCGCGGCGACTTGGCTCCCGTAAAAAGAGTTGCATTCTGGACGATCACCAACCGTTTGTCACTCAGGAACGGCAGAGTTTCCGCTTCCCGAACCGCCGCCTGAATCGGTGTCTCATCACAGTGAAAACGAAGCGTGTTTAACGAGTCATCCGGATTCACGGCCTGTTCAAGCGCTTCTACCACTTCCCGAATCAGCAGCTGTTCAGTACCGTAAAGAACGTAGACAGGATGAAGGATCCCTTTTTTGATTTCTTGCATCATCTCACGATAAGACATCAGGATCTAACTCCTAAAAAGCCGTGCTTTCCAGTTTGAAAAGCACGGCTCGAATGGTTTTAGTAAGACTTTGTAAACTGTTTGTTTTTCTTCGCCAGCAGACTCAAACCGCCCAGATTGATCAGCCATTTCGCTTTGGAAGCTTCTTTCATGAGCGACGCTGTAACTCCCTTTGCCCTGAAGCCCTTCACGTTGCCGACACCAACTTCAGCGCCAATCGACGCCAAGGTTCCCATATAATTGAAGACAAATTTCTTCATCGGTTCGCCTTTCATCAAGGCTTGCAGGTTATCTACCACATGATCTCCCATTTGTCCAGCCAATTGCGCGGTTGGCGGGAGCGGACGTCCGTCTTCACCGATAAAGCAGGAAGAGTCCCCAATTACAAAAATGTCCGGATAATCGACAGATTGCAGGAACTCGTTTACTTTGGCACGTCCACGGGGATCACAGTCAAAACCCGCTTCAGAGAGCAGCGGATTCGCTCGAACACCACCGGTCCAAATAATAGTCCGTGCATTGATTTTCTCGCCGGTAGCCAATTCTACCTCATTTTCACCAACCCGAACGATTTTCTCGTTGGTGCGAACCTGCACCCCTTTGTTGGTCAAGACTTCAAGAGCCGTTTCCTGAAGGCGCTGATCCAGCATTGGCAAAATGGTCGGTGCAGCTTCCAAATTGATCAGTTCAATCTTGTTATCCGGAACGCGATACTTGCTTGCCAAGTGCGGAAGGTATTCGGCGAGCTCGCCGCACAGTTCAACTCCGGTCAATCCTGCACCACCCACAACAATACGAAGGCGGGACGGATCTTTGTCAGCCGCATACGCAGCAAAATTTTCTTCAATATGCGAGCGGATTTCTTTTGCTGTTTCAAGGCTCCGCAGCAGCAGGCTGTGTTCCTGCAGTCCAGGAATCCCAAAAAATTCAGGTGCATTCCCCAGTGCATAAATCAAATAGTCATAGGAGTGTTCGCCGTTTTTGCCAATAACCTTTTTCTCCGCCGGTTTAATTCCCTTGATCTCATCTTTTACAATCGTTGCTTCCGGACCTTTGAGAACTTCGGATAATTCAACAGAATAAGGTTCGAAATCGTTACGTCCGCCTGCCGGCTCATGCAACAACGTAGTGAAATAATGGTAGGAATGTTTATTCACGATTGTGAATGGAATTTTGGCTTTCTGCATTTTCACTGCTGCAGCCAAACCGCCATATCCGGCACCTAAAATCAATACTTTTGACATCGTTGTCAATCCCCCTAGAAGTCGGCGCTTGTAAGTGAATGATTAAAGATTAGTGTTCGAATAAGTTCGTCGTTGCATGCACCAACCATTTATGTAGACTTTGTGAAAAATTGTACCTACTTCATTATATCACATTCACTTAATCTGTGAACCAAAAACTTGCTACTTTTTTCACAAACTTTTTCAAATTCCGTAAATGCCCATGAAAACGACAAAACAAAAGCACCCATCGGGTGCTTAGGTCGGCGTTTGTCCCACATATACCGGTTGCTGAGGGACTTGTTGTTGATTCGTATTGATGCGATATGCCATTTCTTCAAACGCCCGTATTTCCGAATCGACATTCAATTCCTGCCAACCATAAATCTCATTCGTTCCACTCTTCTGGGCCATCGCCAGATAGCGGTTCCCTTCATCTCTGCAAATACATATTTCCCAGTGCTCGGGCCGGTTGAAAACGTCTTCCGTCGGATACAGGTAAGTTGTCATCTGGTTCATCAAACCACCCCCTGCATCCTATTCTCCGCAATTGATGAGCGGTTATGCCGTCGACTATCCGCCTCACTGAATAAGCGGACGTCTTGTTCGAAAGCAAAAAAGCCGCCAATGGCAGCTTTACGCGCCTGCAGAGATTCCGGATGGCGGACAATGGGTAACAGGACAAGTCTGACAGTGATCGAGCCGGACTTCATGATGGTAACAAGTGTTGCAAGACTGCGTTTCCAATTGGATCGTCGTATGCCCGATTCCAAACCGGGTCCACATCAGTTCGTGCACTTTTCTTATCACCTGTTCTCCTTCTTCAATGGTGGTAACCGTAACTGCCAGATGGCATGACATCATAATCTGGTTCTGGGTCAACGCCCAGATATGAAGATCGGTTACTCCCGTGATCTCCGGAAGTCCCAGCAGGGCTTTTTCGACTTGATCGGTCTGAATATGATTCGGTGCAGCTTCCAGAAGAATCTTCACACCGTCCCAGGCCATCTTTGCCGCGGCAGCCGCAATCACCAACCCGATCAAGACGGAGAGTATGCCGTCAATTTGGTACCAACCGGTGTAGTAGATCACAACCGCCCCGACCAACACTGCCAGGGACGACAATGCATCCCCCAAAAAGTGCAGCCAGGCGCTCTTGGCATTCATATTGTCTTTTTCTCTTCCCATTAGATACGTCAGAGCCGTATAGATTACAAGCCCGAGCAGTGTAATCCCAAAAACCCAAGCTCCCGATACGGGGTTCGGATTCAAATACTGCTGATATCCCTCATAGATAATAAACAATCCAACTGCAATAAAAATCAGATTGGCCAGAAATGCCGTAAGAATCTCAACCCTGTACATTCCGAAAGTATGCCGGCGGGTAGCAGGTTTTGAAGATTGTTTGACTCCCCACCAGCTGAGTAAAAGAGTAACGAGATCTCCGCCCAAGTGCCATCCGTCAGACATTAGCGCCAATGAACCGGTCAAAAATCCCCCTGCGATTTTCAGTCCAAATACAACGAAGGTCAGAAGGATTCCGTAGCGGATGATGCGTTCCGACGAAGCAAGTGTGTCGTGAAAATGATGGCTTGTATGGTGATTGGCAGAGTGATTCGCAGGCATGGGTATTCCCCCTTTCCCAACTCCTATAACTACTATATCACGATAAACGGAGAAAAGGAACAAAAACAGGAGAATACCCACCGTTATTTCAACGAGAATGCTTATCATTTCCGTTTTTGGAGTTTTACATGAGATTGAAAATTGTTCTCAATAATAATTCTAAACTAAGCTTTTGGGTTCACCATATTCACTCTGGTCATACGACTGCCTGCTGTCTTCGAGGTTCTCCAGTAATAAACCAAAATCAGTATTATGGCGGAGATTCCTCCTGCCAAGATCAGATTCTTTATTGTTTGAGCCGATATCGTAGACGAGGCTGGTACATTTAATTTCACCGCCATCGGGTGGTTTTTAATTTCTTCTTCTGTAAGCAAACGCTGTTGAACCGTATTGAAAAATACATTTTTTCGGTAGGTCATCAGTCCCTTGTTAATTGCTGCTTGCGTGTAAACAATCGTGTCCAGCTCTTTATAAGCGAGAAGTTCCTGTTTTCGGGTCTCCAATTTGCTGAGACTTTCCTTTAACTGATCATTTGTTACCTTGTACTTGTCCACTTTTTCGCCAAACAATTTCACGAGCATGTCTGCGTCCGCTTTCGATAACTTGCCGTTTGAAAAATCGGTCTCCACTGCTTTGATCGCCCGCTGCCCGTCTGCAATGGCGGCTTCCGCTTCGCTCTTTTCTTTCCTAATCGGGGCTGCTTTCTGTTCGATTTTTGACAGCTCTTGCTGACGCTGTTCGACTGTGGGAAGATCGGTTGGCAAAGGAAGCGGCTTCCACTCTCCGAATCGAATGTCTTCCGGATCCACTCCCTTATATTGATTCTGCAAGGCGGTTCTCGCTTTGGTTTCCCGCAGATCATCGGAACTGGCTTGTCCGCCGCTTAATCCCCAGCTTATTCCGAACACAATAGCCAACAGTCCTCCCGCAATCCATTTGCGTTTCATTTGCTCATCTCCTCCACTTCCAGAAAAATCACATGATCTGTTTTTATGTATATTTCTACTGAGTCTATTAATTCATAGAAAAGAAAAAAGAATTGTTTCGAAGAATCGCGAAAAAAGCCTCCGCCAATTGAATTTACGGGCGGAGGCCTTTCGAATCAGTAACTCAGCTTTTTCACCTGTGTCCAAGTACTCCAGTTGTTCCCCGATGATGAGGATTTTTCCCCCGATACTGCCGGTACCGGTTGAAAGGAGAGTGCTGTAATCAAACTCAGGGCGGTCAGAGCGAATACCCATTTTTTCATGACGAGAGACCTCCTATTTGTCCGGCTCCCCAAACCACTGGCCGGTTAGAATATCGACATTGCTGGTAGGAAGCGGTTCCGAATGACTGCAGTACGGACACACCAGATAAAGAATTCCCTGTACCATATCTCCATACAGGCTGCTTTTGTCCAGTTCCATGGTCGCGTGACACCGATCGCATACCGCTTTTGTCATTAACTCTTTCCCCCATCCTCCGTATCCGAAATGTCAGTCGGTTGTTTCTCCGTGTGAATCTCGGGCAGCTTCCCCGTTTGCACCATTTCGGCCAACATTTGATTTTCCTGTTGAATCGGATCAGGATCGGCTCGTATGATCCATTCCCACCGGGGGAATAAATCACGCCGCAGCATTTGTGAAAGAGTCAGTTTTTCAGGCTCCCAATCCCATTCCGGCGGCAATTTGTCATCCATCATTATTCCTGACTCCATGTCACGAGATCTTCTCCACCCTGCTCTTCGGAGAAGATAGGCTGAAAACCGCCTGCTTTCATTATTGCCACGATCTTTTCAGAAATATCATGTGTCACCGAATTGGAATTCTGATCGTCTTTTGCAAAGTCTATTTCCATATGTCCCGTTACTACATAAGTCGCTTCGTGGCGCCCGTCAATCGATTGCAGAACGGACACCGAATCCACTTCACCTGCCTGATGAACCTGATTCATAAACTCTTCATCCGTTATTTGGTCATTCGCCGGGATATGAGCAATGTAATCCAGGTAGCAGCCGGAACCATTCGGTGTAAGCACAACATCCGCGTAAGGACTGGTGTCATCAAGCAAATCAAGTCTTGTGTGAATCAAGGTACTTTGGTCACCCTCCACTGCACCCAGAGGCATATCGATCCGGTTGCGAACCAAAGTCACCGGCGCCCGTTCGTCCATAATATCAATAAAATGCTTTACGAATGTTTCGTACACGTAGGTACCTCCTTTATGCCTTGCGCTTCTCTTCCATTTAGAATTGGAAGGGAACACATGTCTTATGCAATCACAAGAAAATAAACCGGCCACCCGGCGGGACACGCAGATCCCGCAGGTGACCGGCAAGGGACGTTACTTCGACCGCTTCGCCATCTCCGCTTCTGCAAAACTGATCATCTTGCGGACCATGTTCCCGCCGATTTTGCCGACTTCACGGGTGGTCATGTTCTCCCACCCTCTTTGCTGAATGTCGTCATCAAGCCCCAATTCGGATGCAACCTCATATTTGAGGCGATCCAACGCACGGCCTGCGTTCGGATTCAGAACCTGGCGATTGGCCATGAAGTCACCCCCCTGTGAGGTAGGGTGTCATTTATGGGCGGGATTGATACCAAGTTCGGTCTTTTGGGCGGGTGCCCAGAACTGATGACTATAGACTAACATACCCTATCAACATGGAAGCAAACACTGAGGAGCGGATTTACAATGCCGTCATTTATAGCTGGCCCAATTAAAATCAACAGCGTTGCGACGGGAGCGACCATCCTCTTCGGCGATACATTATTTGTTGCACCCAAGACGGCTACCAAATCGTATTCCGGTTCCGGCGGCGGCGCAAACGGGGATTTCTCGGTGCAAAATAACTTCATTAGCAGTACCAACACGATTGATTCCGATTTAATGGATGATACCTTGACTTCCGGTACCTAGGTTCCAGAATATTCTTTTTATGATGAATTCATTTCCCTTTTTGTCGTTTCTTCAATGCAATCAATGTAATAAATTCAAATACGATGTTGGAAGCGGCGGCCGCTGTAATTTGTCCGCTGTCATAAGCGGGAAGAACCTCAACCAGATCAAAACCGACAAAGTGCAAATCGGTCAGACCTCTTACTAAAGCCAATGCATCGTCAATACTCACACCCGCAACTTCAGGAGTACCGGTTCCGGGAGCATAAACGGGGTCGAGGAAATCGATATCAAACGACAAGAAAACGGGCCCTTCCCCAACCCTCTCTCGAATTACCTTAAGCATTTTTGTTACTCCGACTTGCTTAAATTGATTGGTTGTCCAAACTTCAAAACCCAATTCCCGGGCATCCTGCAAGTCTTCCGGTGCGTACAACCCTCCACGCATTCCGACTTGAATGGAACGGGACACATCAAGCAGTCCTTCTTCCACCGCCCGGCGAAACGGTGTTCCGTGGTTGTATTTTTGACCAAAGTAACTGTCCCATGTATCCGAATGTGCATCGAAATGCACTACTGCGACCGGACCGTGTTTCTTGGCAATTGCCCGGAGCTCTCCCAAAGTGATCGAATGATCCCCTCCCAACACTATGGGCAGAATCCCTCTATCAACGATCGGATACAATCCTTCCACGATCTTGTCATAGGTTTCCGCAATATATCCGGGGACTACAGGGAGATCCCCATAATCGACACCGGAAACATATTCAAACAAATTGATGTCTTGCTCAGGATTGTAGGGACGCAACAGAATCGAGAAATCTCGGATCGCCGACGGTCCGAATCTGGCACCCGTGCGAAACGATTGTCCCGAATCGAATGGAATACCCGCAATGACAAAATCCATCTGATCATCAAGTTGATCAATATACGGCAAACGCATAAACGTACGTGGGTCGCAAAATCTTGGAGACTGAAATGAATCTTTCGGTTGGTACTTCGTCATGATTGCCCTCCTTACATGCATAATCTCTGCACGACCTCTGTGATTGGCAAACCGGCTGCAATTGACCGGCCCCCTCTGCCTGTAACTTTCTAAAATAGTTGTTGAAATTGCTGAAAAATAAACAAGCAATTTTTGTGCCAATCAGAAAACGTAGGGTTCACGCCAGATTCCGCCTGTAGGGCTCTATAATCTATTCAATATTGAATAGTTCTATTTATTTTTGAAACATAAAAAAGGAACCCAAGCGGGCTCCCTCCATTCACACACGTTCCAGCAGCAAAGCAACTCCAATTCCCCCGCCTACGCAGAGGGTAGAGATTCCGTATTTCTGATTCTGATGATGGTTACCTAACCAGCATTTTTCTTGCAACTCCGCTGTTCACAGCAGCTAAAGCAACTGACCGGGCTACTTGAGGTGCTACCCTGCTGTCAAATGGCGCAGGGATGACATAATCCTCGGACAATTCTTCAGGTGTGACCAACTCGGCAATTGCATAAACGGCTGCCAGTTTCATTTCTTCATTGATATCCGTGGCATGTACATCCAGCGCTCCCCTGAAAATCCCTGGAAAGGCGAGTACGTTATTCACCTGATTCGGAAAATCGGAACGCCCCGTACCGACCACTTTTGCCCCAGCGGCTTTTGCGTCCTCCGGTAAAATCTCAGGATCAGGGTTGGCCATAGCAAAAATGATAGGATCACGGTTCATTGACCTGACCATTTCCTGCGTAACCGCTTTCGCTACAGACACCCCGATAAACACATCGCTACCTGCGATCACATCGACTAAAGATCCCTGCCGTTTTCTCTTGTTTGTCTGTTTGGCGATCTCTTCCTTCATCCGATTCATTCCCTCGATTCGTCCCTCAAAGATCGCTCCCTTGGTATCGCACAGGATGATATCCTGAACGTCCATACTCAAAAGGAGTTTCGTTGTGGCAATCCCTGCGGCTCCGGCCCCGTTGACAACCACTTGGATCTCGCTTAAGCTCTTGCCCACCACTTTTAATGCATTGATCAGACCGGCTACAGTCACAATGGCCGTTCCATGCTGATCATCGTGAAAGATCGGAATGTTCATTTCTGCCTTCAATCTTTCTTCGATGTAAAAGCAACTGGGGGCCGCAATGTCTTCCAGGTTGATCCCCCCGAATGTCGGTTCGAGCAGCTTCACCATTTCAACGATCTTATCCGCATCATCCGTGTTGAGGCAGATCGGAAATGCATCCACCCCGGCAAAAGATTTAAAGAGAGCCGCTTTCCCTTCCATCACCGGCAGGGCTGCCTCGGGACCAATATTCCCGAGACCCAATACAGCCGTCCCGTCCGACACCACAGCGACAAGATTCCCTTTTATGGTGTAATCATAGACTTTTTCCCGATCCTTGAAAATTTCTTTACACGGTTCAGCTACACCAGGGGAATAGGCAAGACTTAAATCCCGCTGGTTGGCAATCGACATCTTGGTATTTACCGACAGTTTCCCCTGATACTTCTGATGCAGCTGCAATGCTTCTTCCCGTAGATTTGACATGTTCCACTCCACCCTTTTCCCATTCTATTGATTTCTTTCTTTCGCTCGTACCCATTACTTTTTCTTTTCCAATAGAATCAGTAGATCGCCCGTCTCGATGCTGTCTCCGGATTTGATGAAAATTTCTTTCACGACCGCGTCAAAAGGCGCCTGAACCGTTGTTTCCATTTTCATCGCTTCGGTAACAAGAAGGTATTCTCCTTTTTTGACCTTATCGCCAGGCTCCACCATCACCTTGAGTACTTTGCCTGGCATGGAAGTGCCAATCTGTTCGGGATCGGCAGAGTCAGCCTTACGGCGTGATTCCACGGCAACTTCGGCAGACAGGTCTCGTACGGTCACTTCCCTGGGCTGACCGTTGAGTTCGAAGTAGATGGTCCGATTTCCATCCGGGGTCAGGGCACCAACGGAAATTAACTTGACGATCAGGGTCTTTCCTTGTTCAATGTCAACCGCAATTTCCTCTCCAAGCCGCAGTCCATAGAAGAAAGTGGGGGTCTCCAACACCGAAATATCTCCATATTCGCCGGAAATTTTTTCTTTATCCAGGAAAACTTTCGGATACATAATATAGGACATGATGTCATAGTCATTCACAGAACGCCCGACTTTCTCTTCCAGTTCCTGTTTCACTTTGTCAAAATTAACAGGAGGGAGCAATTCACCGGCCCGACAGGTAAAATAATCCCGCCCCTTTAGAACGATCCGGCGGAGCTCTTCAGGGAAACCGCCCGGCGGCTGTCCGAGATAACCCTGGAAGAATTGAACGACAGACTCCGGAAAATCAAGGTGATCTCCTTTTTCATAGACATCCGCCTCGGTCAGGTTGTTCTGCACCATGAACAAAGCCATGTCGCCCACGACTTTGGAAGAAGGCGTGACTTTTACAATATCCCCAAACATCAGGTTGACGGTATGGTAGGCCTCCTTCACCTCTTCCCAGCGATCTCCAAGTCCCACTCCTTTCGCCTGTTGGTGAAGGTTGGTATATTGGCCTCCGGGCATTTCATGAATATAGATTTCGGAACTTGGCGATTTCATGCCGCTTTCAAATCCGGCATAATAGGGACGGACATCTTCCCAGTAATCGGATAATTTTTGCAGGTTTTTCAGATCCAAGCCGGTTTCTCGGTCCATTCCCTGAAGAGCAGCCACCAGTCCGTTCAAACTCGGTTGTGAAGTCATTCCTGACATCGAGCTCAAAGCGCCGTCGACAATATCCACCCCGGCTTCATAGGCTTTAACGAGGGTGGCCAGCTGATTCCCACTGGTGTCGTGAGTGTGCAGATGGATTGGGATTCCCACTTCCTGCTTCAAGGCCCGAATTAATTCATAAGCGGCGTATGGCTTGAGCAGACCTGCCATATCCTTGATGCAGAGAATATGGGCGCCCGCTTTTTCCAATTCCTTGGCCAAGTCAACATAATACTTGAGAGAGTATTTTTGACGATTCGGATCCAGAATGTCCCCCGTGTAACAAATGGCGGCTTCCGCAATCTTTCCGGATTGGCCGACCGCATCAATCGCCAGCCGCATGCCTTCGATCCAGTTCAAGCTGTCAAAAATCCGGAAGACATCAATTCCCGCGTCGGCGGACAGCTGGACAAACTTGTAGATCACATTGTCCGGATAATTTGCATAGCCAACCGCATTGGCTCCCCTTAAGAGCATTTGGAACAAAATATTCGGAATCCGTTCCCGCAACAGATGCAATCTTTCCCATGGGTCCTCATTGAGGAAACGCATACTGGTGTCAAACGTTGCCCCGCCCCACATTTCCAGAGAAAACAGATCAGGGGCTAACTTACCTGTGGCCTCCGAAATTTGCAGCAGATCGTAGGTCCGGACCCTTGTAGCCAGAAGGGATTGATGGGCATCCCGGAAGGTCGTATCGGTAAGAAGCAGCCGTTGCTGGCCTTTGATCCATTCGACCAATCCCTTGGGCCCTTGTTGTTCCAAAAGCTGCTTGGTTCCTTCAGGATAGGCCTGCTTGACGGAAGTGACCGGAACCCGGGGCTTGGCAAAAGTTGGCTTCTTTCCTTTTGGCAGACCCGGATGGCCGTTCACAATCGTTTGTCCGATATACGTGAGCAGTTTCGTTCCTCTATCTTTTCTCTTCGGGAATTCAAACAGCTCTTTCGTGTTGTCAATAAACGAGGTGTCGTACTTTCCAGTAAGAAAATCAGGATGCTGGACGACATTTTCCAAGAACGGAATGTTGGTTTTTACCCCTCGAATCCGGAATTCCTTTAAGGTGCGAAGCATTTTGTTCGCGGCTTGCTCATAGCTGGTTGCCCAAGTGGAGACTTTCACCAAGAGCGAATCGTAATAGGGAGAAATCACGGCTCCCGGATATCCGTTTCCTCCATCCAGGCGAACCCCGAATCCACCACCGGAACGATAAGCTAATAGACGTCCCGTATCTGGAGTAAATCCTTTTTCAGGATCTTCCGTTGTAACCCGACATTGAATCGCATACCCGTGAATTTGAATCGATTCCTGTGACGGAATCCCCACTTCCTCGAGAGAATGCCCTTCTGCAATGCGGATTTGTGACTGCACGATATCGATTCCCGTAATTAATTCCGTAATGGTATGCTCCACTTGAATGCGCGGATTCACTTCAATAAAGTAAAATTTATTCTCCGGGGTCACAAGAAATTCCACCGTTCCGGCATTTCGATAACCCGATTTTGACATGAGTTGAATAGCCGCCTGACAGATCTGTTCACGCAGTGCAGCATCAAGAGAAACGCTTGGAGCCACTTCCACTACTTTTTGATAGCGACGTTGAATGGAGCAATCCCTTTCATATAAATGGACAATGCCCTCATATTGATCGGCTAAGATCTGCACTTCAATATGCTTGGGATTCTCTATGTATTTTTCAATGTATACGGCCGTATTTCCAAAAGCCGATTTCGCTTCAGATCGTGCTCGCTCGATAGCCTCTTGCAATTCTTCCGGCGATCGGACAACACGCATTCCTCGTCCGCCACCACCGGAAGCTGCCTTAATGATCAAAGGGTATCCATGTTCCTTGGCGAACAGGAGCGCCTCCTGCATGGAACCAATCGGCTCCTCTGTACCAGGAATGACAGGAATCTGTGCTTCAATTGCCATTTTCCGCGCTTCCACTTTATCGCCAAACATTTTAATTTGTTCGGCGCGAGGTCCAATAAACACAATTCCCTCTTCCGCACAGCGTTGAGCAAAGCGGTCGTTCTCCGACAGGAATCCATATCCCGGATGAATCGCATCGACATCATTACGCTTGGCAATTTCAATAATCCCTTCAATATCGAGATAGGCTTCGATAGGACCTTTGCCTTCACCAACAAGATAGGCTTCATCCGCCTTAAAGCGGTGAAGAGCCGTATTATCCTGTTCGGAATAAAGAGCCACTGTTCGGATCCCGAGTTCGGTGCAAGCACGGAAAATTCGAATGGCGATTTCCCCGCGATTTGCAACCAAAATTTTCTCGAATTTCTTCATAGTCACTGGATTTCGCTCCTTCCTACCCTCAATCCACAATAAGTATTTTTATCTAAAGTATGAAAACTAAGTAAGAAAACCAACCGGTTAGTATGGTAATTGAGCTAGACCATTTAATCTGTAAATTCAAATAATTGTTCCAAAACCTCGGTCTAGAGTTCTGGCCTCCTTTTCTTGCAGAAAATGACTCTGCGGGTATACTTAACAGTCGATTCTACTTGCTATCATAGTTTATTTATTTTATCACATCAAGAATTTTTCGAAAAATACACGAATACTTCACAAAGTCATCTTTAAACAGTTACAAGAAAGTGACAGATTCCCGTCATGCAAACAAAAACCTCCGGTTATTCCGGAGGTGTCAGGTGTGGTTTACTCTTCTCTCAATTTACTCTCCCTGCTCTATCTTTCAGATATGCTTCAGCCGCTTCAATTGCTTCTAAAAAACTGGAATAAACGGAGGATTTGCTCTGTTCGATCTCCTGCCCAGGATGATGTATGTTCAAACGCCTGCTCGAGTGAACAAGGTCCGGGAACAATGGAAAAGGCTGCTGTCACTTGCAGCATATCCAACTGATCACCGGTGAGATCCATTGCCCCACATATCGCGATCACGGGGATATTATAGTGTCGTGCTTGTCGACTGATTCCAGCAATGCCCTTTCCCGAAAGTGTCTGAAAATCCAGTTTTCCTTCTCCAGTGATCAATAAGTCAGCTTCCTTAAGGTGTTGACGGACGTTCATTGCCTCCATGACCACCTCAATGCCCTGTTTTAACTCAGCTTGGAGAAATGCCACCAGTGCCGATCCCATCCCTCCTGCCGCCCCTACTCCGGGGATGCTGCGTATTTCCATACCCTTTTGTTTCAACACGATGTCCGCAAAGTAATTCAAGCATGCATCCAAATGCTTTACCATCTCTGGGGTTGCCCCCTTTTGTGGACCAAATACGGCGGAAGCCCCCTCCGGTCCGCATAACGGATTCGTTACATCACAAGCCACAGTAAAGGAAGCCTCTTTCACACGGGGGTCAAACTGGGTATCATCCATTGAATATAAATCACGGAGAAACCCTCCTCCCTGCGGCAAAGGTATACCGTTACGGTCATAAAACTCCATCCCGAGTGCTTTGAGCATACCCGTTCCAACATCGTTTGTGGCACTCCCACCAATCCCGATAACAAATTGACGATATCCCTGATCTAGAGCATACCGAATTAATTCTCCTGTTCCGTAGCCGGTGGCGTGCAGCGGGTTTTTCTCCGATTCAATGACAAGCGGAAGCCCCGAAGCTTGAGCCATCTCAATGACAACCGTTTTTCCATCTCCTAGTACACCGTAGGCAGCATGGACCGGTCGTCCATAAGGGCCTGTAACCTTTACCTTGTAAATCGTTCCATTGGATGCAGTAACCATATTTTCCATCGTACCCTCCCCGCCGTCCGCCAAAGGCAGCTCAATAAAACCTGCTTGGGGAAAAACCCGGAGATCTCCTTCCTTAATCGAAGCGCAAAGTTCCCTGGCATTGATGGATCCCTTAAAAGAATCTGGTGCAATGACGATTTTCATTTTATCTGATCAACCACCCCAGCGGAACGGTGACAATGGAAGGGAACAAAATGAGCAGAATCAAAATAATAACTTCAACCAATAAAAACGGCCAAATCCCCTTCATAATATCATCCATGCCAATCTTTCCAACGCCGCAAGCGACATTTAATACCGTGCCAACCGGAGGGGTAAGTAATCCGATAACGTTATTCAGAATAAAAAGGACACCGAAATAAACAGGGTCAATTCCTGCAGCCTCAATGACCGGCATAAGGACAGGGGTCAAAATTAGAACGGTCGGAGTCAGATCCATGGCTGTACCCACAACTGAACGACTACCGGCTAAAGCCGGTAGGTTCCTCTGAGCGACTGAAAGTCGCTGTTCAGGCTAAAGCCTGCTGAAAAGCAACCAGTGGCTAAAGCCACCTAAAGGTTTCGACTGTAACTCGACCTTGCGGCTCAAAGCCGCCGGTCTAGGCTAAAGCCTGCTGAAAGCCACCTATGGCTGAAGCCATCTGAAGTTTCCGACTGAAACTCGGACTTCTTCTAAGTTATTCTTCAATGTCAAAGACATCATCGCCTTCGACTTGCTGACCTTCTATATAGCGGCGGATCGTTTCTTCATTCACCGCTCCGACTGTTGCACAGAAATATCCTCTAGCCCATAAATGCTGGCCCCAGTACCTCTTTTTGAGATGGGAAAACTCGTCCTGCAACATTCGTGATGATCTTCCCTTGAGATACTGAATTACCTTTGATGGAGCCATTGTCGGTGGGCATGATACCAGCAGATGGATGTGATCTTTCCCTACGCTTCCTTTTACAATCGTGATCCCCCGACTGAAGCAGCATTGTCGTATGATTTCTCGTGCTCGTGCCGCCACTTCCCCAACGAGCTCGTGATATCGATATTTTGTTACCCACACGAAGTGGTACTTGATGTCATATACAGAATGTCCACCGGTTTGATAGTCGACCATACTGCTCACCTCTCACTTTATGTTAGAGGTGCTCCGATACACTGTCAACGCGCTGGAAGCTGACCGGCTAAAGCCGGTGGGTTTAGACCTGGCGCATGGAAACTAAATAAGGAATTAATATCTATACTCAAAGAGAGTAGGTGGCTACTCTCTGATACCGAGCAGACTGATCGTTTCACAAATACGGTAGAATATCATAAAATCTTCCATTTCACCCAATCGTTCTAAGCACCTATGAATATTCCAGGATATATTGAATACACAATTTTTTATATACCTGCCGCAAATCATATCCTAAAGGGCGCCGAAACTATTCATATGATTAGAAAAGGGCAGAACGAATTGAACAAGTTCGTCTGCCCTTTATGTCCATCAATAAGTTTTTTGAAATTAAGCCCACCACATCTCGGGTACTTCTTCTTTAAAAAGCACTACTTTAAGGAGTCCAATTGACTTGGATAATCCTTCATCAATGGAAGCCAGCATATCTTCATGTTCAATTGAGAGTACATAATCATATCCCACTGCACGGAGTGCGCTTACAATATCACGCCACATCTTTTCATTCTGACCATACCCTACGGTACGGAACACCCAAGATCGATCCAGTATCTCACTGTAGTGTTTTGTATCAAGCACTCCGTTTACCCGAATATTCGCCTGATCCAAATAAGTGTCTTTTGCATGAACATGGAAAATCGCATTCTCTCGGCCTAACTTTTTTATTGCCTCAACAGGATCGATCCCCTGCCACAAGAGATGACTTGGATCAAAATTGGCTCCTATGCTGGGGCCCGCTTGTTCCCGCAATTTCAGCAGTGTTTCAGGATTGTAAACGACAAAACCGGGATGCATCTCAAACGCAATTTGGCGAATCCCATGAGATTCCGCGAATTTTGTTTCTTCTCTCCAATAAGGAATTACAACCTCATCCCACTGCCACTTAAGAATCTCCATATATTCCGGCGGCCACGAACATGTTACCCAGTTTGGAAATTTCGCTCCGCTGTGATCACCGGGGCATCCGGAAAATCCGTTGATAACGGGAATCTCTAACCTTTCAGCCAGCAGAACTGTTTTCCGCCAAGTGTCATGAGATTGCTTTGCAAATTCCTTATCCGGGTGGAGTGGATTCCCATGACAACTTAATCCACTGATGCTTAAGCCTCGGCTTTCAACAGCTCTCTTGAAAGCGGTTGCTTTTGCCGGATCTTCTAGCAGTTCATCCGGATCGCAATGCTTGTTCCCTGGATAATTCCCTGTACCCAACTCAACAGTTTCTACTCCCATCTCGGCAACCTTATCGAGCATCTGTTCAAAAGGAAAATCTTGATATAAAACCGTAAAAACGCCTAACTTCATTTCGATTCCCCCTATTGAGCAGGTAGCTGAATCCACGATTTGGTATGATTGCTCTCCAAAATAGCATCTATTAATTCCATAATCCGATGACCGTCTTCAAACGTCGCAAAGGAAGAAGTACCTTCATGGTCATTACCGGCTTTTCTTCTGCTGACAGCTCCGTAAAAATCAATAAACAGATTTTTAACGGCATCAGGCCACCCTTCTTGGTGCCCACCAGGGTAATGTGCCAGTACAGCAGCTTGAGGTGAAAGGAGAGATGGATCACGCATGAGTTCCATGTTAGGGTCATCGCGTTTCCCTACCCACAATCGATTTGGGTTTTCTTGATCCCAAGCCAGTGTGGAGTTTGCTCCGGCAATCTCAAAATACAATCTGTTCTTACGCCCGGCGCTTACCTGTGATACAGTAAACACCCCATGGGTCCCATCTTCAAAATGGACCAGTACACTACCGTAATCTTCCGTAGTGATTTTAATTGCTTCTCTGTCGTGCTGTTCGCTTGAGCTGAATGTGCTTACTTCCCCTTTTGGCTTGAAACGAACAGGATGAACCGTTTTCAGATCAGCAAATACTTCCACAATTTTTTTCCCAAGTACATGTTGAACTGTATCACACCAGTGGGAGCCAATATCGGCAATTGCCCTCGAAGCTCCGTTTTGTTCGGGAACCAATCTCCAGTTGTAATCTGTTTCATATAAAAGCCAGTCCTGACAATAGCCCCCATATACTAAATTGACTTTCTCATTTGCAACCAATTCCCGGGCTTGAACGACCATGGGGTAGTGGCGATAGTTAAAACAGACCCCACTGATCCCCGGACTTTTTTTAGCTAACTCCTTTAATTCAAAAGATTCTGCACTGGTTAAAGCCAGTGGTTTTTCCGACAAAACGTGTTTTCCCGTTAATAAAACTGCACGATTAATATGGAAATGCAGATGGTTAGGAGTGCAGTTATGAATCACCTCCACTTCCGGATCTTCGATTAACTCATTAAAGTCTCCATATGCTTTTGGAATACCGAACTCCTTGGCTTTTTCTTCAGCAAGTACCTTAGTAATAGACGCTATGGCTACAACCTTTACATTATTGATGCGTTTCAATGCCTCCAAATGGAATGTTGCAGAAAAACCTGTTCCGATAATTCCAACTTTGATTTGTTCCATAAAGTTTCTTCACTCCGTGCATTCAATTTTTACTGATATTGTTTATCTTTTTATCGTTCGACGACCGAAAGCTACTGCCAAGATAATGATTAATCCTTTTACCACCATTTGTTGGCTTACATCGAGTCCCATTATGATCAAACCGTTATTGATCATACCGATCATCAAAGAACCAAACACAGTACCTATGACAGTACCCATTCCACCGAATAAACTGGTCCCACCCAGAATTACGGCCGCAATAACGGACAATTCATCCCCCTCGCCGAACGTAAACCGGCCTGCGTGCATACGTCCTGCATACAACATACCAGCCAAACCAGCCAATAATCCCGAACCGACCAACACCAAAAGTTTGATTTTTGCCGTATTCACACCGGTGAATCTTGCAGCGCTTTCGTTGCCGCCAGTTGCAAGGGTTTGACGTCCAAATGCGGTTTTTCGGAGCAAAATGTGGCCGATTACCGCTATAACTAAAGTCCAGATAAGCAAGACAGGAACAGGACCAATATCACCGGAACCGAAGACAAAGTTATAAGTTTTGTTTAAAATCGGCACAGGGGCTGTGTTCGTGATCCACATAGCGAGCCCTTTGGCTATCCCCATCATGCCTAATGTGACAAGAAATGAGGGAATCGCCACTCTGGTTACAAGAATTCCATTGATTAATCCTATAAGGGCCCCGGTTCCCAGCCCTGCTACTATACCTCCGGCCACACCGAAACCCGCTTTCATTGCCAGGGCGGCAGTTAATGAAGAAAGTGCAGCGATAGAGCCCACAGAAAGGTCTATCTCAGCGGCTGAAATAACAAACGTCATCGCCACAGCCATAATTGAGATCATTGCCGTTTGACGAGCAATGTTAAGAAGATTATTGCTGGACAAAAAACCTTGATCATAGAGACTGATTGAAAAGTAAATAAACACACCAACGAAGGCAATATAAACGATATATCTTTTCCAATCGA
Source organism: Effusibacillus consociatus (assembly GCF_042652925.1). Taxonomy (NCBI): domain Bacteria; kingdom Bacillati; phylum Bacillota; class Bacilli; order Caryophanales; family Alicyclobacillaceae; genus Effusibacillus; species Effusibacillus consociatus. The sequence goes on along the minus strand of NZ_JBHSHC010000014.1, from coordinate 180,816 downwards.
ACTTTGCTAAACGATTCGTATTTTGAATAGTATTCGTCATATTAGACGACTTGGATTGCATGTTGCAGTACCTCCTCTGATGCGATCTCCTTACGATCCATTTCCTTCGTTACTCTTCCTTCGTTTAAAACAATGACGCGATCACTTAAGGCAAGAAGTTCAGGAAGTTCCGAGGAGATCACGATAATAGCTTTCCCGCTGTCAGCCAACGAACGGATGATCTCGATAATCTCGGTTTTTGCTCCAATGTCCACCCCGATTGTCGGTTCATCCAAAATCAAAATCTCAGGAGAGTTGGCCAACCATTTGGCCAATACAATTTTTTGCTGATTTCCTCCCGACAGCAACCGGGACGTTTTGAATATATTGTCGGTCTTGATATTCAATCTTGTTACAAACTCCGACGCTATTTGGTTCCCTTTTGCATCATCGATAAACATCCCTTTTTTTATGTTGCTCAAAATCGGCAAAAGGATATTGTCTTTTACACTGTGATCCAGGATCAGCCCCTGCATTCTCCGATCCTCAGGAACAAGGGCTATCCCGGCTTTTATTGCATCCTCAGGTTTTTTAATGGACAGCTTTTGACTATTCATAAGAATTTCACCGCTATCGATTGGATCGATGCCAAAAATGGCACGAACCATTTCGGAGCGCCCGCTTCCCATCAGACCCGCAATTCCAAGTATCTCTCCACGGTATAAATCAAAGCTTACTCCATTCACCCTACGACCTGATGTAAGATTTCTCACCTGGAGTACCGGCTCTTGATTCCTTTGATAATTACGATCTTTCCACTCAAAGGCGTGTTCCAAATTTCCCCCTACAATATGTTGAATAACGGTTTCCATCGTTAATTCACTGCAAGGGGATGTCATCACGTGTTTGCCATCCCGCAAAATGGTAATTCGATCACATATCCGAAAAATTTCGTCCATCCGATGTGAAATGTAGATGATAGAGATTCCCTTTGCTTTTAATTTATCGATCAGTTCAAACAACACTTCTGTCTCGTTTTTTGTCAGAGAGGATGTAGGTTCATCCATAATTAAAATTTTCGTGTTTTGAGAAAGTGCCTTTGCAATCTCTGTCATTTGCCAGTATCCAACACCAAGCTGTTCTACCGGGATATTGCGATCAATATTTACGTTCAATTCATTCAGCAGTTGTTCTGTTTGGCGAATACATTCCTTTTCGTCAATAAAACCTAGATTGTTTCTTGGCTCCCGTGTCAGAAAAATGTTTTGCGCAACGGTCAAGGTGGGCACCAAGCTGAATTCCTGAAAAATCATGGAGACCCCATTTTCTTTCGCATCATTAGGTTGTTGAATACTTACCTCGGAACCGTCGATAAAAATTTGACCCTCATCACCTTGGTAAACACCAGTCAAAATTTTCATCAATGTGGACTTTCCTGCCCCGTTTCCTCCCATCAGGGCATGGACTTCCCCACGTCGCAACTCAAAATCCACGCTGTTAAGCACTTTGATTCCGTTAAACGACTTTGAGATCTGAGACATTCTTAATATAGGTTTTTCCATGTCCATCATCCTTTTTCAGTGATCTGAATGAGGCCGCCATTGATAAATAGCGGTCTCATTCAGATTATTTGCTGGAGATCGAATCACGCGGATGTTCTTACTTTTCAATTTTTACCCATGCATTTTTTTCGGCGGATTTCAAAATTGCGTCAGAAATCAGGGCAATTTGATAACCGTCATAAAAATTCGGGGCTATATCGGTGTCTTCTACGATCGCCTTGAAGAAGTCATAGACCTCGATAATCTTCGTTTCGCCATAACCGATACCCAATGCAGGAATAGGCCATAAGCCTTCACCGTACGGATGAGCCGGACCGGTATAAATGGTTCTGAATCCACGGCGGTCTGCCGGATCGTCAGCGAAGCAAACTTGCAATTCATCTCGTCGCTCATAGTTAAAGTAAATGGAGCCTTTTTCTCCATGAATTTCGAATGTTAAGAAGTTGTTGCGTCCCCATGCGTTTCGGGTTGCTTCAACGCTGCCGATCGCTCCGTTCTCAAAATTGACCAATGTGATGAACTCGTCATCAACGTCTACCGGTTTTTTCGGAACGTCTTGGGATGCTTTTACCGTCCCCAACTTATCTGCCCCGCCAGCTTGAACAGGACGCTCTTTGATCCAAGTTTGTGCGGTAGCCATTACTTCCGTTATTTCACCTACCAAGTAGCGGGCGAAATCGATGACATGAGTTCCAATATCCCCAAGCGTACCGGATCCCGCAACGCTTTTTTGAAAACGCCACGACAAAGGAGAATTGGGATCGGCTGACCAATCCTGCAAATAAGTTCCACGGAAATTGAGGATTCTACCAATTGCACCTTCTTCAATATACTTCTTAGCCAGAGCGACCGTGGGAGTCCGCCGATAGTTGAATGCAACCATATGTTTTACACCGGCTTCTTTAACTGCATCCAGCATCAACTTTGCTTCAGCGGCATTTCGCGCAAGCGGTTTTTCCGAAATGATATGCTTTCCCGCTTTAGCTGCTGCAATTGCAATTTCTGCATGGGAATCATTCGGTGTTGCGATGTCGATAATATCGATATCAGGATTCTCCACCACTCGTCTCCAATCGGAGGTGTACTCATCGTACCCAAAACGAGCGGCAGCATCTTTGGCAGCTGCTTCAGTTACATCAGCAATCATTTTTCGATGGGGAATCGCAGGGGCCGGCCAGAAAAACATCGGCATTCCCGCGTAAGAAAGCGAGTGTGCTTTTCCCATAAAACCAGCGCCAATCATTCCAACGTTTAATTTTTTCATAGATCATCAACCTCCCTAATCGATTACTTCGCAGCATCATGAACTGCCTTAGGAGCATCCTGGTTATAAACCATTTTCCAGGCCTCGAACACGTTTTCCTTAGTTACTCTCAATGCAGGCACAGCAACATATGCAGGCGCTTCTTTGCCAAGTAGCGAATATCCCGCGAGTATAGCCTCCGCGACACCCTGGTCATAAGGGAGTTGTGCGCCAAGCCCTTTAATGGGGCCACCCTGTGCAATATCCAATGCAACGTTTGTACCGAGATCAATCGTTGTAATGATTAAGTCGTTGCGTCCGGCTGTACGGGCAGCTGCCAATGCACCTTCCGCCGGTACATCCCATACAACAAAAATCCCCTTGAGATCAGGGTTTTTCGTCAGCATAGCGGAAGTGACTTTTTCCCCGTCATTCGGTCCGATGATGCCACCGCGATCAACAATTTGAATATCCGGATATTTTTCCTTGATGGTCTTCTCAAACGCATCGGTTCTCTGTTTGGTAACGAAGAAATCCGAGTCGTGGAAAATGACCCCCACTTTCCCTTTACCCCCAAGCTTTTCGGCCATAATCTTCGCAGCTTCCACACCGTTTCCATAGTTGTCGGCTGAAACTACGCTGACGTAATCCTCTCCGTGCTTTAAGTCGTTGGGCGTATTGTCCATAAACACCAACTTTACGCCTTTTTCAGCTGCTTTTTTATAAGCGCTTGCCGTTGAAACCGGATCTACCGGAATACTCACAATGATGTCCGGATTCTTTGCCAATACTGTTTCAATATCAGCAACTTGCTTTTCCGCTTTAAATTGAGCGTCGGTCACGGCTACGACTTCAATTCCCATCTTGTTGAATGCGGCCTTCAAACCCTCAACTTGGGCGGTCGACCAGTCATTGCCAGCATAATGCATTACAATAGCTGCTTTATAACGCTTTTCCTTGATTTTCTTCAGATCATCTTCCGTTAATTTCAGGGTCTTGGCGGAAACAGCTGTTTCACCATGCGGTCCCTTGCTTAGAATTTGACTGTCCGGAAGTGCCTGATTTACAGTAAGTGGACCATTAGTTTCGGCCGGTTTGGTTTGAGTTTCTGTTTGCGGAGTCTTTACTTCTTGGGCTTGGTTTCCGCCGCACCCAGCCAGTAAACCGGCAATCAAGGCGGAACCGAGAAGCAAGGCAGAGTATTTTTTCGCTTTCATAGAACTTACCCCCGTTTTTAAATAAAATTGTATATTCCCAAGCGTTGAAAGACGCTAAGAAATTGGAATCGATTACAGATCAAATAGCTCAAAATTGGATTTCAAATAATCTTTGCTGATTTGAGCACCCTCTTTTGGATCCTCAAAACTATCCAATTCGACCGTTACCCACCCCTGATAGTTTGCTTTCTTCAGTACTTGCATGATCTCATGATAGTTTTGTTTCCCTTTCCCTAAAGGCAAAAATTCACCATTTTCATAATCTTTTAGATGGACATACTTAATTCGATCTGCATATTTTTTGATAATTTCGGCCGGATTTCCGCCACCTGCCTCAATATGCGCCGTGTCCGGACAAAGATTGATGGAAGTAAGAGGCATCAATTTATCCAATTGTTCCGGTGACTGAACGATGGTTCCCAAGTGTGGATGATAGCTTGGAATCAAACCGTACTTTTCAGCAATCGCAACAACCTTATTAAGGCCGTCAGCCAAAGCATTATAATCCGTCTCCAAGACTCCGTTAGCCCGGATAGCTCCTCCACCTACTACCAGGTGTTGAGCGCCCATTTCTGAGGCAAATGCAGCAACCTTTTCAATCTTCCATAATTCTTCTTCCAGGATCTCAGCGAAAATGAAGTTTGCTCCTGAATAAACAGCAATAAACTCCAATGAATAGGTTGTTAACAGATCCTGAAAGCGATTTTTGCGGTCGATGTATTGCATCAAGTTGCCATCAAAAAGTTCAAATCCTTTGTACCCTACTGCCGAGATGTCAGTCAAAGCTTGTTCTGTGGAACCATTTGCAAGATAGTACAAATCTTTTACAGATGTTACTCCCGCGGGATGACCAACCACTCCACCCCATGTATTGGTTTGATATCCTAATTTCATCGAAAACGCCTCCTGGAATAATCCTTTAAATGAAATAATTCTTGTGTGCCTTAGTGCTTATAGGAACAGAGTTCACTATCCCAAATCACCTCCCCAAGCGTAATCGATTACATTATTTGGTTAACATGCATTTCCACCACAGGTTTCCCGGATAATCAGTTGATCCTCAAGTACATACTGCCGTCTTTTCAACTGGTTTCCGTTAATCAATTTTACAAGTAGCTCCATTGCAGTTGTCCCGATCTCATACATCGGCTGAGCAATCGTCGTTATGGACGGTTCAAAAATTGAGGCAATTTTGACATCATCAAATCCCACAACCGCTATATCTTTAGGAACATTCAACGACTGTTCTCTCACAGCTTTTACCGCACCAATGGCCATATCGTCACTGGCAGCAAAAATAGCGGTTGGCGGATTTTCCAAAGCAAGAAATTTCATCGCGAGATTGTAACCGATTTCATAAGAGAAATCACCTTCCTGAATGAGTACAGGATCAATTTCTAATTCGTACTGTGTCATAGCCTGTTGGTATCCCCGCAAACGGTCACGGCTTAAAACGATATTCATTGGACCCGAAATGTGAGCGATCCGCCGATGTCCCAACTGAATCAAATGCTCTGTAGCCTTTCGGGCACTGCTGATGTTATCGATCGATACAGTGGGTATTCTGGAACCCTCCAGATATTCACACGCAAGTACCACTGGAAATTGTTCCGCTATCTCCTCAATCTCCTCTCGATTCATCCGGGCAGTCAACAGAATCATTCCATCAACCTGCTTTTGTCGCAGGAGATTCAAATATTCAACTTCGAGGTGAACACTGTTTTGCGTATCCACCAAGAGAACCTGATAGCCGCTCTTGACAGCTACCGATTCAATCCCGAGCAAGATTTTCGAAAAAAAAGAATTTGTAATGTCTGGTACTACTACAAGAACAGTTTTTGTTTCCATCCTGCGAAGATATCTCCCCAAGATGTTCGGTTGGTACTTCAATCGTTGTATAGCCTCTAACACTTTTTCTCTCGTTTCCTCTGTTACGTTATCCGCGTTACTTAAAACCCGCGATACAGTAGCCGTGGATACATTAGCCAGTCTAGCTACATCGTTTATTTTCGCCATAATTGAAAACCCTTTCATTTTCCAGTTAAACAATCGTGTAATCGGTTACATCGATGCCCTCTAGTCTTCATTTTTCAGAATTCACCGTAATTTACGTAAATATAATTTTGCATCTGGCTTAAATTATATCCACCGATTCTGATTAAGTCAAACTATTTCTAGTTTTTTTAAAAAAGAACCTATTAAGAGGCTTTTTTGAACAACAAGTTTTTTAGTTTACGCAAAAAGTTCTTCTTGGGGTCTATCTTCGCTGACTTTCTCTGTAATTACTGCATATAGATCCTTTTATCTCGTCAAGAACGAATAGATTCATGTGAAATATAGCCTTTTTGATATTCTGGTAGGGATAGTTGACTTTTTTTAAAATTAAAGAATACAATGTTTATGAACTGATTAATGTTATATTTACGTAAAAGGTGATGTTATGGCTACGATAAAAGACGTTGCATTAAAAGCAGGTGTATCGATCGCCACTGTCTCACATGTGATCAATCGAACTAGATATGTTAGTAACGAATTGGAAATGCGTGTTACGAAAGCAATGAACGAACTTAATTATAATCCCACGGATAGCTTGCGTATCTCTAAAAAGGCAAAAACACAAACAATCGGTATCATCACAACCGCCATTGGTGACGAGCTGCTTAACGATTTAGTTCAAGGATTAGATCAATTATTACCTAAAGAAAAGCTTTACCAAATTGTTACTCTATTATTTAAAGGTAACAAATTAACGGTTAAGGATATAAAAAACTATCAACAGCATTATAATCTTGATCATATTATTATTTATGACTGTTTAATTAATGAAAATTTCGATCAAAAATTTAATCCTAAATTCCCAATCATATCTATTGGGCAAAAACAAGCGATCTGTCACAATGCTTTCTGCATTGATTTAGATTATGAAGGCGGTTTGGAAAAATCCCTCAAACATCTTATTAGAAGCGGGCATGAAGAGATTGGCATTATTACGTACCATGGTCAACAATCTTTTAATGAACGGCTTAGAAGTAAAACAAATCAATTGTTTGAACAGTTCGGACTACCTCATAAGCACAATTTGTTTTTCGAAATAGGGAAATCGGAAACAGAAGATACCTATCGTTTGTTTTTTGAAGATGTATTGAAAACGTCTAAAAATATCTCATCTATTATAACGATGCACCCGAATATTATGATTAAGCTATTGGAATATGCGAATCAACAACAAATTAAGATTCCGGATGATATTTCGGTTGTTTCTGTGGGAGGATTTATAACCTTTCCTTTAATGCACCCAAGCATAACGCATGTTTCTATTGATATTGCTGATCTGATCAACTGTTGTATTGGGTATATTGAAGAGGTAAATACAAATCAAATTAGCAAAATCTCATCTAACCTTATTGCATTGGAATCAAGTGTTTCAATTGCTAGGGGCCCTTTTGGTGAAAAAGCTCAGCCGCCACAGGTACTTGAGTTAACCAGTGAGGAAGTTAAGCTATTAAAAAAATCTAACTACTCGGTTGCAGTTTCTTTTCATTGTGCAGGTAATGTATGGGCTAGACTACATGAGCAAGGGATGAAAGATTGCTTTAATAACCTAGGAATTAAAATGCTAGCTGTTACAAATGCCCATTTTGATCCGGAACTGCAATCGATTCAACAGGATGGGCTCTTATCTATGAAACCAAATGCCATTGTTAGTATTCCAGTTGATGAGATTAAAACAGCTGAAAGCTATAAACGAATTGCTGAAAGTAACACAAAGCTAGTTCTTATAAACAACGTTCCGGAAGGATTAACCCAAGAGGATTATGCAACCTGCATATCTGTCAATGAGATGGAAAACGGGAGAATCGCTGCAAGAATATTGGGTAAACATATGTTGGAAACGGGAAGATCAAACTTTGGAATGGTTAATCATGGTGCAGCTTTTTTTGCAACCAAACAACGTGATTTGACCGTTGAAAATACAATGAAAAATGATTTTCCATCACTTAATTTGGTTGCAAAGTGTCAATTTCACAATCTCAGCAATGTTTATGACGTTTGCCGGGAAATGATCCTTCAGCACCCCGAAATTCAAAGCTTATATGTATGCTGGGAAGAGCCTGCACAACAAGTATTAAAGGCTTTAAAAAGTTTAGGAAGAGAAGACATAACGATTGTCACAACAGACCTCGATTATGAGGTTGCGCTAAACATCGCGCGCGGCGGTAATATTATCGGACTAAGCGCGCAGCGTCCGTATGAACAAGGACGGGCTATGGCACTAGCGGTGGCCAACACCCTTTTAGGAAAAAAAATCCCTTCTTTTATTGGTGTTGAACCGTACGCAGTAACTCATGCTAATCTCCAAAAAGCATGGGTTGATATTCTAAAAGAAAAGCCGCCAAAAGAGCTAACCGAAAGTCTGTCATCCACCCAAGCCGGAAATAACCATGTATGGAGTCATGATTATGAATTTAGCGAACAGAAAAAATGAACCTGTTATTTTCCCACAATTTTCAACGCTATTTTTGTTTTTTAACCAAAACAGCGAGAATTTCCCCGCCTTTATAGGCGGTGGGATGAAATCGCTGATAATTACTGCCATCTACACTGGACAGTATACTTCCGTATAGAACGAGTTACTACAGAAGAAGGTGGAAATATCGAAAGTCGTTCTGGATGCTTGGACTTTCATTTGGAAGACGAAGGCGCCTTTTTTTACCAACGCTTTTTTGATCAGAGGTCGATCCCCAGCCAGATAAAATCATATCCATCACGAAGGAATCCCACCATTCCTGCCACTATGCTTGCTTACCTGAATTCGCGAATCGCGTCGATCCATCGGATGGCGGTATGAACCTCCAATTTCTTCCCATCGGTGATGACTGTGATTGCCCCCTGTTGATCCGTTCGAAACACCTTTGAACCGATTCGTTCCAACCTTTTCAGCAGTTCCTTGTGGGGATGATGGTACATATTTCTTTTGCCCGCCGATATGACGGCATAGTGCGGACGAACCCGTTCCAAAAAAGCATCCGTAGTGGAATGCTGACTGCCATGATGGGCAACCTTCAGCACGTCCACAGGTCGAACATAAGGCAGCAGATCCGGCTCCACTTCCCCCTCAACATCTCCTGTGAGCAGAAATGACCTTTCTCCGTAATTCAACTCAAAAACAACCGAATTTGCATTGGTATCACTCCGTGTTCCCGTTCGGATTTGACCGGGATGAAGAAACCTCCATTTCACCCCCGGTTCTACATCCCAGCCAATTCCCGCCTTCGATTCATAAATCGGAATTCCCTTCTCCCGCGCTTTTCGGAGTAACTTTTGAAACACTGGGCTGGGATCGTCATAACCGGATACGATCAGATTGCGAACAGCAATCCGATCCATAATCGTTAACAATCCCAGAACATGATCTTCATCAGCATGTGTGGCAACCATGAAATCGATCGTTCGTACTCCTCTGTGCCTCAAGAATGGAACTACAATTTTTTCTCCCGTGTCAAAATCGGATCCCAGATAAGACGGAACCCCGCCTCCATCCACCAGAATTGTGTTCCCGCCAGGTGTCTCGATCAGTGCGCTATCCCCCTGACCAACATCAAGAAACGTCACGCGCAATACAGGTGTGGGCCAAAGCCAAGCTACAAATAGGGTTACCGATATCATGGCGATCAAGCCAACAACCAAACGGCGAAAACTGCTGCTTAAAAATGGCTTGATCCGGAGGAAGATACTCCACACTTGCTGCCGATACAGGGCCAACAAAAGGCAACCATACATCATCCACACACCCCACGCGGGAGGGCTGGGAATTGTCCAGGTCCAATTCGCGGTTGTATCAGCCAGCCAGACGATCGGTTTGATGAGGAGCCATAGTAACATGCGATAAAACCCAACAAAAGGAAGTGCTGCCCATGGGTGAATTGAGCCCGCAATCAGCAATCCAAACCCAATCGTCACAAGCAGAAAGGTCAACGGCATGATGTACAGATTCGCAAGCAACGCAAACGGGGAAAATTGGTTGAAATGATAGATCAGGATCGGAAGCGACGACAGTTGTGCGGCAAGAGTGACAGCAATGGCGGAGCCCAGCCACAAGGGTCCTTGTAGAAAGGGCATTAAGCGGGGAGTGATTAAAAACAAGCCCAACGTTGTGATAAAGGAAAGCAGGAACCCGATGTCGGATATAATGCCCGGATTCCAAAGCGAAGACAGCAGAGCAGCAATTGCAACCGTGGTAAGAACATCAACCTGTCTGGCGAGAGAGACTCCTATGATAATGAGCGTTGCCATTAATGAGGCACGGACAACGGACGGCCCTGCTCCCGAAAGCATAGTGTAGATCAATATGGTGCTGATGACCGAGATGTTCGCAAATCTTTTGGGCATCCGAAGTTGCTTGGTGAAGTAAAAAAGTGTGCCGGCAATCAAGCCGACATTCATCCCGGAAGCGGCCAGAATATGGGTGACATTCAGCATTTCAAAAGCGGACTCCCATTGCTCGGGCAAGTCAGATGCAAACCCCATAACCAGTCCGCCTGCCAACTCCGCTTCCCCCTTTGGAAACAGCTTGTAAAGAACATCCCACGTATGTTCACGGAGGGGGGCGATTGTAAGTCCGTACAAAGTGGTATCCGTTCCAATCTTTTGAATCTGATCGGGGTTTCGTACCGATAATCGAGCGTGGATCCCCTGCCGTTCCAAGTACTGTTGATCATCATATCCGCCAGGATTCCGTTGAGGGGAGGGTTCCGCCAATCTGCCCCTTACTTCGAGCCGGTCACCGTAGGAAGCTGCAAGCCCATTTTTACGGGAGTCGGTTATTCGGATTCGGTCGCGAAGCAGGATCTGTTGACCGGATTCGGGAGTTAAGGTTTCGACGCGAATTGTATACTGCCACTTTCCATTCAAAAAAACAGGTGTGTCTTCGACAATACCCGTTACTCTGATGTCTCGTTCGTAGCAGTCAGAAAGTTTGTTGGGATGAAAGGCAAGGTAAGAGTGGCTGTAGAGGAATCCAGCGGAAACAAAGAGAAAAGCAAGCAGAAAGATTGGAAAGGGGCGGCGGCGCTTCCAGGAAACAAACGACAATGCCCCAACCAGGAGTAGGATCAGCAGGGTCATTCCAACCAACAGCGGAGGAGGCACGACCGGGGCAAAACCGGCGAGAACAATGCCCGCCACTAAGCAAATCACAATATGAAAGAGGATTCGACGCAAGGGGATCTTTCCTTTCGAAGATTGAGTGATGCGGGGTCCTAATACACAACTAATTGATCTTTAATGGCAGCAAGCAGTTTCGGACCGAAACCTTTTACTTTCAGAAGATCATCCACCGATTGAAAGGGGCCGTTTTGTTCGCGGTACTGGACGATTGCCTGGGCTCGGGTAGAACCGATTCCGTTGACTGCGTCCAGTTGTTGCACTGTGGCGGTATTGATGTTCAGTTTTCCTTCCGGGGAGAGAGCTGTTTTTACAGTGTTCGCTCCCGATTGGGAGTCCCCTTTAACAGGTACGACTACAAGTCCGCCGTCCACAAGTTTCTGTGCGAGATTCAGCGCTTCCAGGTCCGCTTTTTCGTTGGCTCCTCCGGCAACTTGGATCGCATCGGCGATTCGGGAACCTGACGGCAGTGAATAAACGCCTGGGGAATGAACGGCACCCTTCACGTCAACCTTTACTTCTCCCGCCGGTTTTAATCCCGTTGTTTCTTGTTTGCCGCTGGCGGCACCATTCACCTGGCCCTGTTCTTCCGCCTTCGGCAACGGTATTTGGGAAGCCAAACTTGGCCGTCCGTACATATAGACCCCTGAGACAAGCAAAATCACAACCAAAAAACCAACCACAAGAACTTGTTCACGTCTGGTTAAACGCAACATGGAATCACCTCTTCTGCTTCCCCCCAATTTTTTATTTCGCTAGAAAGTGAATGAACCCTTCTTAAGGGAATTAAAATTTTGGAAAATTTTCTTCAATGGCCCGTGTTTGCAAGATAGGGAAGTTCCATAGTACAATAGCGTAGAAGAGGATTTGAAAGTGAGGAAGCGAAATGCTCACACCCAGCATGGAAGACTACTTGGAAAAAATCTACGAACTGATGAAAGAAAAAGGTTATGCTCGCGTATCCGACATCGCTTCGTCACTTGCTGTGCAGCCTTCCTCCGTTACGAAGATGATTCAGAAGCTTGACGAACAAAACTACGTTACGTATGAAAAATATCGCGGCATCATTCTCACCCCACGCGGTGAGCAATTGGGTCGTTTAATGAAACAACGTCATAAGATGCTGGAAGGATTCCTTCGTATGCTTGGTGTCAGTGAGGCAACGATTGAGAAGGACGTGGAGGGAATTGAACACCATGTAAGTCCAAGCACAATGGAAAGTCTGAAAAGCTTGGTCTTGTTCTTCGAGGACTACCCGGAATGTTTGGAGGAATACCGCCAATTCCGAAAAAAGCTTCGGGACCTGGCAGCATCGGACGGCGAATCCAAGTAAAAAGCAGCCTCCAAGCGGGGCTTTTTTGTTTTGCACATCAGGAGAGGAGTGACTTCTTTGTCTCACAAAATTCGCGTTGGCGTCGTGTTCGGCGGTCGTTCGGGTGAACACGAAGTTTCCATTCATTCAGCCCGGTCAGTAATTGAAAAGTTAAACCCCGAGAAATATGAGATTCTCCCGATCGGGATTACAAAAGAAGGAATTTGGCACGTCGGACTCGAGTCGTATAAGGCACTTGACACCGAAATTCCTCCGAAGCTGCTTGCACAAGATACAACTTTAACATCCACCCTCCCGCTTTCTCAAGATCCCAGTCCCACCTTACCGGTTTCAATAAGCGAAACGCTTGATGTAGTCATCCCCGTATTGCATGGACCTTACGGTGAAGACGGAACAGTTCAGGGGCTGTTCGAGCTTCTGAATGTTCCTTATGTTGGGGCGGGTGTTCTGGCATCCTCGGTTGGAATGGATAAAGCGATGATGAAGGCAGTATTTGCACACGCAGAACTTCCGCAGTGCAAGTACGGTGTTTATCTGCGAAGCAGGTGGGAAAAAGATCCCAATCCAATTGTCGAAGACATTGAGGAAAAATTGGGCTATCCCTGTTTTGTGAAACCTGCGAACCTGGGATCGTCGGTTGGCATTTCAAAAGCGAAAAATCGGGAAAGTCTGGTGCAAGCCATGAATGAAGCTGCCCGCTACGACCGTAAAATTATAGTCGAGGAAGGCGTGGATGCACGAGAAATCGAAGTGGCGGTCCTTGGAAATGACGAGCCGCGTGCCTCAATTGCCGGAGAGATCGTGCCCAAGGCTGATTTTTACGATTACAACGCGAAGTATGTTGACGGTACGTCGGATCTGATCATCCCAGCCGATCTGCCGGAAGATAAAATGGCAGAAGTTCGGGAAATGGCCATTCGTGCCTACCGGGCGATCGACGGAGCCGGTTTGTCACGAGTTGACTTCTTCCAGGAACGGAAAACCGGCCGTTTCCTGATTAACGAGATCAACACGTTCCCTGGTTTCACAATCTATTCCATGTACCCAAAGCTGTGGGAAGCAACCGGTCTCGGTTACAGTGAGCTGTTGGATGAACTGATCCGGTTGGCAATTGAACGTCATCAGGATAAGAATCGCAAGTAGGCTGACTCGAATCATGCTCGAACAGCCTTCGACGGGGTTGTAACAGAATGTTCGAAATAGGGAGGATATCAAATGTTTAGGACAACTATACAGCCGCGAGTATCTGAAACCGATGGTGTAGGTCATATTAACAATACAACGGTTCCAGTCTGGTTTGAAGCAGGACGGAATGAAATTTTTAAAATGTTTATGCCTGATCTGTCGTTCGATAATTGGAAAATGATTATTGTGAATATGAATATCGACTATATTGGTCAACTTTTTTACGGCAAAGAAGTAGAGGTATTGACTTGGATAAAACAAATAGGAAACACAAGTTTGGTATTGTACGAAGAATTGCATCAGGACAATCGATTGTGTGCAAAAGGTACCGCGACCTATGTAAACTTTAATCACACAACCCAAAAACCGGAGTTTATACCACAGCACATTCGTGAACAGCTTGAGGCCCATTTGTTTTAAAATCGAGCCCCTTCATTCATAATCGGTTACATCAATTATGGTGCTGTGTCGGCGTTCCACATACCGTTTGTAATTCTTGCGTATCAAAGAAAAAGTTCCGATTAACACAGCAAGATCGTCCGTATACCCAAATACAGTCAACAGTCCCTCCGGAATCAAATCGATCGGAGAAATGAAATAGAGGATGCCTGCCACCATGAGAAATTTATCCCGCCGTGGTGTCTGCTTGTCCCGCATCATGCCTAGCAAGTTGGTTCCCACACGGTTGAAGAAGCCTTTTTTTTGTTCCATGCATTCTCCCTCCTTGTCCGGTGTACTGTCATGATACCACAAAATCCAAAAAGGCGGCCGGTATCCGGTCGCCTTACAAGGAGTCTTTCGTAATGGCTAAAACTTCCCTTACCACCCAGTAAGGTTCAAAAAGTGCCTGACTTTTGGCAGCATACCCGCTAGTGTTCATGTTCAGCTGTTTGGCTAGGAGTTGGGCCCTTTTTTGATGAAAGCGGTTTGTTACAAGAATGGCTGTTTTCATTCCCTCCCGCTCCATGATTTGCTTCGAAAACAGCAGATTCGTGCGAGTGGAATGGGATTGCTCCTCCAGAATCATTACATCATGGGGGATTCCCTTCCCTGCCAGATATCTTCGCATCGCTTCCGCCTCGGAGATATATCCGTCACCATGCGCTCCGGATAGGATCAGTTTCGGGGCGTATCCCTGCCGGTACAACTCATATGCCCAGTTACATCTCTCTTTTAGGGATGGGCTTGGCTCATATCCCCATACCTGTGCCCCCAGGACAATGATGACATCTGATTTGTGCGGCTGAATCGCATTACCGAATCGCACAATGGAAATATATTGCCAACCCCCATACAATCCTCCCACCAGTAGACATACCGCTATACCTTTGTTAAATCGTGATGCCCATTTTCGAAACTGCAACCTCTTCACCTCAATTTATTAGACGGTGAATGGCGGATATGGTTACACGGGACCTTTCATCAATTTTTCCGATTTACTTGATCGAAACAATTCACTTCATCGATCGTGCTCTCTATGTTAGAATTGGAAAAATGCGGAAGATGGGAGATTTTGACGGTGACAGGAACAGCTGTCAGTCTGCTGGCTGCTTTTAATATTGTGGGGACTCTGCTGTCGGGGCAAATTGCGGATCATTGGAACAATCGATATTTTCTTGCTTTTTTATATGCGGGGAGAGCAGTTTCAATCATCCTCCTGATGATGTCAGACGAGCCTTATTTGCTTCTGATCTTCGCCGTATTGTTCGGCTTGGTGGATTTCGCTACAGTGGCTCCCACGTCCATGTTGGCGTCAGAGTATTTCAAACGTTTTTCTGTCGGCGTCGTATTAGGATGGCTGTATTTCAGCCACCAAGTAGGATCGGCATTGGGGGCCTATGTGCCAGGTGTATTGTATGATCTGACCGGAGGATACCCATTTTCCTTTATTTGGGCCATTGTATTGTTGACGGGGGCATCTATAGTATCCCTGTTGCTTCCGGCTGCATCCAAAGAAATTCTTACAACCCCCAGGGAAGCAGCTATGAGCAAGTAAACAGAACAGAGAGGAAGCTGATGTAAGCCTCCCCTTTTCCGTTTGCTACATTTGTTTGATCATCTCCAACTGCTGCAAAACCTCGTCATAGTGTCCCCGCTGTTGTGCCTTAAATTCCAAATTTTGAAAGCGGATCTTGCCTGCTTTATCGATTACGAAAACAGTCCGTTTCGCTACCTCCATCTTCTCGTCCCGAATCCCGTAAGCCTCAGCTGTGCTCTGGTGCCAGTCGGAAAGAAGAGGATACGGCAGCATTCCAAGAGACGCATTGAATACATTCAGCGCGTAAATATGGTCGGCACTTATTGCCAAAACTTCGGCCCCAGCCTCTTCGATTCGTTTGTAATCCCCCTTCCAGAGGGTCAACTCCTGAATTCAGCCGGGTGTAAACGAGAGAGGGAAAAACGCAAGCAGCACGTTTTGTTTGCCTCGGTAATCAGACAATTTTACTTTGTACTGGTGTTTGGTCGAAGACAGTTCAAAATCGGGCGCCTCTTGTCCGACGCTTGGTGTCATAGCCCCACCCCCTTCCGCAATTTTGCATTCTAGTTTAACCAGAAATCGGGTTATTTCATCCAGCCAGTTCCGGCCGCACGCCGAAGCAAGATCCGGATTGCGAACATTGAGTATCTTTATTCCCCGCGGAAATTCGGTTTCCGCTTCTCCAAAAATGCTTGAATGCCTTCCCTTACATCATTGGTTCCGAAACAGAATTTGATAGATGAAAACTCTTGTTTTAATAAGGTTGCCAGATCGGTTTCCAGGCTTTCCGTGAGAAGCCGTTTTGAAAGTGTCAGCGCAATTGGAGGGCCGCTCGCCAATTCTCTGGCAAATTCCATTACGCGCTCATTGAACTCTTCATCAGAGAAGACTCCGTTTATTAGTCCGATTCGTTCGGCTTCGTCAGCCAATACCTCGCGGCCGGTGAAGATCATTTCTGCAGCCCTTGTTTGCCCGACCAATCGGGGCAAAAAGTAGCTCATTCCCGCGTCAGGACTTAACCCGCGTCGGATGTAACCGGTAGTTACACGTGCGCTCGAAGACATAAAGCGCATATCGCATGCAAGTGCAAGTGCAAATCCCGCCCCCGCAGCAACACCGTTTATAGCAGCAATCACGGGTTTATCGCAATGAACGATACCCAGCGCTTGACGCCCTACCCACCCGAGATCATCCAACCGTTCTTGCCGATTGACACCGGACAACTTCTTCATATCCAGATCTGCCAAGTCAAGCCCTGCGCAAAAAGCACGCCCTTTTCCTGTAATGACTACAACGCGAACTTCATCGTCCGACGATGCCTCTGCCAAAGCCCGTTCTATCTTAGAACTGAGATCATCATTGATTGCATTCATGCGCTCGGGACGATTTAACGTCAACGTCCGTACTCCATTGTGTGTATCGATGACAAGTTGTTCCATATCGAATCCTCCTTCAGGTACTCACCTACCAAACGTTCGGTATGTGTACTATTATTACATAAAATCTTCGCGTCCACAGCTAGTTTTTTAAAGCATTCCCGTTTCATTACCAGTGAATCTCATAAAAAAAGGCCCGACCTCGATCAAGGTCGGATCCGTATTATGCTATGCCACTACAATGTTCACCAGTTTGCCCGGAACCACGATGAACTTCTTAATATCGTTGCCTTCAACCAGTTCTTTTACTTTCTCCTGTGCCAACGCAAGTACCTTGATTTCATCCCGGGTGGCGTCTTTGGAGACGATGATGCGGTCCCGAACTTTTCCGTTGACTTGAACCACATATTCGATCTCATCCTGCACCAGGGCAGCCGGGTCAAACGTTGGCCATTTTTGCAGATGAATACTCTCTTGATTTCCGAGTATTTGCCACAGCTCTTCCGTAATATGCGGTGCTATCGGAGACAGCAGCAGCAGAACCGTTTCAATCGCATCCAATTTGGTGCCTGCATCCGCATCTTCCGGATACGCATAGATCGAATTCACCAGTTCCATGATCGCAGAGATGGCTGTGTTGAACTGGAAGCGATCCCCGTAATCTTCGGTGACTTTCTTGATTGCAAAGTGGGTTTGCTGCCAAAGCTTCTTGGCCGCCCCCTGCGAATGGTTGGCAGCCGGACGGTTCGCGAACATCTCAGAGTGGGCCTCTGCAAGACGCCATACCCGTCCAAGGAAGCGGTAAGCTCCTTCTACCCCCTGATCGCTCCATTCCAAATCCCGATCGGGCGGCGCGGCAAACAGCACATAGGTGCGAGCTGTATCCGCGCCGTATTTGCTGACGATATCCTCAGGCGACACCACATTCCCTTTTGACTTTGACATCTTGGCTCCGTCTTTCGTCACCATTCCCAAGGTAAACAGACTTTCGAACGGTTCCTCAAAGTTTACAAGCCCGGCATCATGCAAGACTTTGGTAAAGAAACGGGAATAGAGCAGGTGCAGCACCGCGTGCTCAATTCCGCCGATATACTTGTCAACGGGCAGCCAGCGATTCACTGTCTCCGTATCAAACGGTGCCGTTTCGAGTTTAGCGGAGGCGTACCGAATGTAATACCAGGAAGAATCGATAAATGTATCCATAGTGTCGGTTTCCCGGACTGCTTCCCCGCCGCAGGACGGACACGTTGTATTAACAAAAGATTCATTGGTTGCAAGAGGCGATTTGCCCACTGCCTCGAATTCAACTTTCTCCGGCAATAACACCGGAAGTTGATCCTTCGGAACAGGAACGGTTCCGCACTGTTCACAGTAAACGATCGGAATCGGACAACCCCAATAGCGCTGACGGGAGATCAGCCAGTCACGCAGACGGTAGGAAACGGTACGTTCCCCTTTTCTTTCTTGTTCCAAATCGGCCGAAATCTTCTCGATCGCATCCAAATTCTGAAGTCCGTTAAATTGAGCGGAATCAACCAGCACACCTTCCCCGGTGTAAGCTGCCTTCAACGGCACTTCCAACTGCTCGTCCGCAGGTTGAATGACAACTTTGATCGGCAGATCATACTTTTTCGCAAATTCAAAATCCCGCTCGTCGTGTGCTGGCACACCCATCACGGCGCCAGTACCGTAGTCCGGCAGCACATAGTTGGCAATCCAGATCGGAACGCGATCACCCGTCTTCGGATGAATTGCGTACTCCCCTGTGAACAGGCCAATTTTTTCGGCGTCTGCGGCAGTACGTTCAATCTCGGATTTCTTGCGAACCTCTTCAATAAATTGACGGATTTCATCCCTTTTCGGTGAATCGGCGGTAATCCGTGCAATCTCCGGATGTTCCGGTGCCAGAACAAGATAGGTTACCCCATACAAAGTATCGGGACGTGTGGTGAACACTTTCAGCGAACCTTCATGTCCGTCAATACCGAAGATGACCTCAGTCCCCGTCGATTTTCCAATCCAATTGCGCTGCATTGTTTTTACCCGCTCAGGCCATTCCGAGAGTTTATCAAGATCGGTCAACAAGCGTTCTGCGTAATCGGTAATTCGCAGGTACCATTGCTCCAGATCCTTCTTCACCACTTCGGTGCCGCAGCGCCAGCATTTTCCTTCTTCCACCTGCTCGTTCGCCAGTACGGTGGAACATTCGGGGCACCAGTTGACCGCCCCTTTTTTCTTATAAGCCAAGCCTCTTTCATAGAACAACAGGAACAGCCATTGTGTCCACTTGTAATAATCGGGAGAGCATGTTGTAATCTCTCTGTTCCAATCATACGTGAGGCCAAATTCTTTCTGCTGATTGCGCATGAATGCAATATTGTCGTACGTCCAAGAAGCCGGGTGGCTTTTATTCTTGATCGCCGCATTTTCAGCAGGCATCCCGAATGCATCCCAACCCATAGGATGCAGCACGTTGTATCCCTGCATCCGTTTAAAACGGGCCACCAAATCTCCGATCGAATAATTCCGTACGTGGCCCATATGGAGACGTCCCGAAGGATAAGGGAACATCTCCAAACAATAATAGTTGGGTCTGTCGCTCGACTCCACTGTAGTATGGAGTCCGGTGTTTTCCCAATGCTGTTGCCATTTTTTTTCAATGTTTGCGGGTTCGTATTTCCGTTCACTCATTCACATTACCCCCATAAGTACCCCAAAAAAGATTGATGAAAAAATTAAAAACCTCCCACCCCAAAGCTTTATGCTAGGGACGAGAGGTTGGAAAAACAATTTCAGCTTCCCGCGGTACCACCCTAATAGACAGAACAGCTTATTCGGCATTATCTGTCCACTCGATGTCCGGTAACGGGGACTACTCGGTTGGCAGGTACTTGCTTCCCTGCAACTGCTCAGAGGCGAGATTCTTCGACTGTTCCTGCCAACTCCCACCTTCCGTTGGCTCTCTGAAAGGATTGGATCGAATACTACTCCTCTTCGGCGCATTTTGTCGAATTCGTATGTTTGATTGTTAGTATACGCAGACGGGATTGCTTTTGTCAACCCAATGTGCAATGGAGTAATCGATTCGATTGAATTGTGCTAGTTATGTCCGACCATTGGCAGTTTTCCGCTTATCCCATTTTTCGAATCTGAAACGTTGAGCTTAGAAGAGTCCAATTTTGCGGGAATGGATGCCCAAGCATCCAGTAACTGATTCCCCGCAGCCCCATTTCCTCCACTACATGGAATTTCGCCAACACCGAGCGAGCGTCTTCGAACCATACTTGCCGCGCTTCGTCTCGGGGACCACGGTAGGAATACATGGGTGCAGCAGACTCCGCGTGAAAATGGATATGTCCTTTTGTCCGGATTGCCTGTTCAACAGCCGCTTTGGGCGAAATTCCCGTGGCCCGGCTGCCTTTCTCGTAAGGAGTAGGCCAATTATACCCATACAAGGCCATTCCCATCATAATTTTGTCCGGCGGCATCACTGTACTCGCGTAATTCAATACTCTTCTAACCATATTCAAAGGTGCAATTGCCATAGGGGGACCTCCCACCCATCCCCATTCAAACGTCATGAGGATAACCTGATCGGCCAGCTTCCCCAGTTCTCGGTAATCAAAAGCCCCCATCCACGGGTTTTTGGGATCATCGGACATTTTGGGGCCAATCGTAACAGCAACAGGAATTCCCCGGGGGCGCCCGGCCTTCACTAATGCCCGAATGAAAGCATTATAATCAAACCGATCCTCAGGGTATAAATGTTCAAAATCGATATTTACCCCATGATACCCTTTCGCTTCCACGAGATTCAGGATGTTTTCAATTGTCTTCTTTCGAATTTCAGGATGGCCGATCACAGTTCGAGCGAGCTCCGAACTAAAGCGAGTCCCATCGAAATTCGTTACAGTAACCAGAGGTGCAATATTTTCTTCCTTTGCTCTCTGCAGAGCTCTTTGATCGGGAATTTCCGACAGTGTGCCGTCAGCATGAACCCGGGAATTAAACACTGAAACATATGTTAAACAATCAGAAGTGTCAGCTAGAATTTCCTCATCTGCTTCGTTCCCTGTCGGAATCAGAAATCCGTTTACATCAATCACTTTGTCCGATCGAACGGGTGAGGGGATCCAAATTGTCTCCCCTGCTACCAAGTTCTGCTCATCAAACGTGTCATTGACCGCCTGGATAATGCGAGGCGGAGTACCTACAAGCCTGGCAATCGAATTTAAACTGTCACCTTCCTGAATTCTGTAGGGCCGCAGAGTAGTTGGGGGGCCTGCCGGAATCAGCAAACTCATGCCCGGAATGAGTCCTTCCCCCTCCAATTCGTTCGCAGCCCTGATCCTCTCTACCGTCCCCCCATAGAGTTTTGCGATGGAAAAAAGGGATTCACCTGACTTCACCACGTGGACAAACATTGGCCTCCTCCTTCCATAGCACAGTCAGACTACCATACTATATTCAGAGGACAAGTTTACATAAGACAAATTTCATCATTCGATCTGAATTTTTAAACGCTTTGTCCAGCGGGGAGCCCACCAGTTCCAATCCCCCAACAACTTCATCAACGAGGGTACCAGCAAAAGCCGGATCAGGGTTGCATCCACTAATACAGCCACTGCAAGTCCGAGGCCAACCTGTTTCACCGTTACTACATCCGTAAAAATGAAGGAGCCGGTAAGCATAATGAGGATCAATGCGGCAGACGTAATAAGGCGGCTTGTGACAGCCAACCCTTTGGCCGTCGCTTCCGAGTTATCCCCTAACCGCTTGTACTCTTCCTGAATGCGGGAAAGCATGAAAACTTCATAATCCATGCTGGTTCCAAACACGAATGCAAAAACAAACACGGGAAGGATCGTACTGATCGTATCAAATGCGGCCGCCAACACCCCGAAAGCAGCCACAAGGCTAAGCGAATTCAAAAGCAGCGCTTTGAATGGAAGAATTACCGATTGGAAAGCCAAAAACAACAGTATATAAGTGACTGCAAACGTATAAATCAACGCATGGGGCACTTTCTCCAGAATCTTTTCGTTAAAATCCATTTCGGCTGCTGCAGCCCCTCCGACCCAGGTATCAAAATCGGTTGGTCTCGAACTGCGCAACATTTTTACAACCTGCTTGGCCTCAGCACTATCCCCCGGCACATCCAGCGTCAGCACCAGTTGACCAACATCCCCTTTCACGAATCGGTCACGAACCTGCCGAACCTGTTCAGAAGGGGGATGCTGAAGCAATTGAAGAGGAAGGTTTAACGAAAGCACACTGTCAATTTTTTTGACGTGTGACAGCTTTCCGATTGCTTGCACGTAGTTCCGCAGACGGTCAAAAGTTTGTGCTTCAAGCATTTCCCCGTTTTTACTTTTCAGCGTTACCACCACAGGTGTAAACTTCTCTTTGCCAAAATGATCGTATAAAGTCTCCATAGCGGATCGTGACGAATATGTTTTGGGCAAACCTTCAATTCCGGGGATTCCAAATGTTAAGTTCCGAACCGGTAAGATCATTGCCGTTATGACCAACACCCCAAACAGGATATTCAAGGCGGGCCGCTGCATTACATGTCTTGCAAACGAATACCAGCCCGTAGAATTCGGGTTCCGACCCCGTAAGATCCTTCCCCGGTTAACGCTCGTCCCTAAGATTCCCAATACGGCTGGCAGCAAAGTCAAGGAGGCAACCATTGTCATGCTGACAACCAGCATTCCTCCCAGCATAACCGACCGGGTGACCATCATATCCCAAAACATCATGCTCGAGATGCCGATCACCACCGTCACACCGGAAAAAAACACCGCACGCCCCGAGGTTCCGGTGGCAGCAGCGACCGCTTCACGCACTGAACGTGCCTGAAGTTCCTCCCGATATCTTGATACGAACAACAACGCGTAATCGACACCAACCGCGATCCCTAACATCGTCGGGACATTCAGGACGAACACGGATAAAGGCTGAAACTGACCGATGCCGTATAAAATCGCAAGCGTTACCCCTGCGCTCATGACCCCAACCAGCAAAGGCAAACCCGCCGCTATCCACGTCCCAAAAGCGAGAACCAGAACAACCAACGTGATGGGTAAGCCGATCGCTTCCGCCTTCTTCAAATCATTCTGACTTGCCCGATTTACATCATCATAGAAGGCCGCATCCCCTGCGAGCGTGGTTTTGAGCAGGTCGCTGCGGATACGGCGTTCCAGATCCGGAAGTACGGCACGTGCATCGTCTTCATTTAGGTCTAAACCCACAGTCAAATAAGCGAGCTTCCTATCCCTCGAAAATTGGCTCTCCGACGGTTCCGAAACTCGAATGACATGAGGGGCTTTTTGCAGATTGCCGCTCATCTTGTGAATCTCTTCACGAGCCTGCCTGTTCAAGAGTGTCTGGCCTTCCGGCGCTTCAATCAACACAAGCAGTTGGGCCAGCGGAGCCCCTAATCTGTCCCGCAGGATGTTGCGTCCAATTGACGCTTCCATATCTTCGGCAATAAACCCGCTTCCTTTAAGTACACTCGGCAGCCGCCACGCGAATATCCCGCTGATGATCGCTATACCAATCCACAGGAGCAAAACCGTTTTTCTATGATCATAAACCCAGTATCCGAGCTGTTTAAATCGGTTCATAGATCCCTCCTTGTATCCGTCAAAACCCCCTTTTAATATGCTCATGTTCGGTACGAGTTACCACTGATGGTTTTACGTCATCTTGTTCCTTAACGAAAGACTTCTCCGCCTCTTTTATATTCCACATCCCCGACTCCGTCTCTAACATTCGCTGCTCTTGCAATCGCGAAGAAGAAATCGGAAAGCCGGTTCAAATATCGCCGGACTTCCTCATTAATAGGTTCATGTTCTGCAAGAGTCACTACTCTCCGTTCAGCCCGGCGGGACACTGTACGACAGATGTGAAGAGCGGCCGACACCGGACTTCCTCCCGGCAGGATAAAGCGCTTGATTGGCGGACATTCCGCATCGTAGCGGTCAATCCATTGTTCCAGACGGGTCACCATGTCCGCAGTGATTTTATAGCTGAGCTGCATCCCGTCCGGAGCTTTCACCAAAGCGAGATCGCCGCCTGCATCAAACAACTCGTGCTGGATTTCCGTCAAATCCGCAATCATTTCTTTATGTTTCGCCGGATCCATCAAGACAATTGCCTGACCTACCAACGAATTCAATTCATCAACCGTTCCGTATGCCTCTACGCGAACGGAATCCTTTCTTACACGACCGCCGATGACGCCCGTCATACCTTTATCTCCTGTGCGGGTATATATTTTCATCCGCAGATTCCCCCTTGGCATCGACTAATTATAATTCCACTCACATTTATATTCTTGCATGATCGAGAAAAGCAGTTCAACGTTGATGGCTCTTTCCACCGTATCCGCCCACTGATCAAACGCTTCTTGGCGTCGTCGATGGTTTGAGGTTGTCGCACCGATTGGAGCAAGGCCTTTTTTCATCCGGATTGTGTCGAGGAACGTTCGCCTATACAGATCATTGTGCAAAATCCCGTGCAGATAAGTCCCGATTACAGTGCCGTGCCCGTTGACTGCACCATCCTCTTTTTCACCACCCGCTGCCAGCAGTTGGGCAAAAGGCTGCATGTTTCCCCGTTCCGACTGCCCCATGTGAATCTCGTACCCTTCAATGGGTATTCCGGACAGTTCGGAAGCCTCGTCAGGCAGCTCCAACACCCGCCCCTTCACCTGAACGGTTGTTTTCGCCGAAAGATACCTGGTTCTTACATCCAACAATCCGAGACCCTCTACTTCCGGAATGTTGGACTCGACCAGATCCGGATCATACAGTTTGCTGCCGAGCATTTGATAACCGCCGCAGATTCCGAGAATTCGTGCTGTATCCGCCAGAGATTCGATGCGGGCTGCCAGTCCCTTTTTTTGCAACCACAATAAGTCTTCGATCGTGTTCTTGGTACCGGGCAAAATTATTAAATCCGGCTTCCCCAACTGATCAGGTGCAGATACGAAACGGATGGACACGTCCGGTTCATAACGGAGGGGATCGACATCCGTGAAGTTCGAGATATGCGGGAAACGGATAACCGCCACGTCCACCTCATTCACAGCAGCAGCCGAGGACAATTGATCAAGCACGACCGAGTCTTCGCTTTCAATATAAAGGTCCCGTTGGTAGGGCACCACCCCTAAAACAGGAATTCCGGTCCGCTGCTCAATCCAGGTCAGGCCTGATTCAAGAAGTCTGATATCTCCCCGAAACTTGTTAATAACAATCCCCTTCACCCGCGCGCGTTCCTGTGCATCGAGCAGTTCCAGTGTTCCGACAATGGAGGCAAACACACCGCCACGATCGATGTCCGCAACCAGTACTACGGGAGCATTCGCCACTTCCGCCACTTTCATATTGGCAATGTCACGTTCTTTCAAGTTGATCTCTGCCGGACTTCCCGCCCCTTCTATCACGATGACGTCATATTGATTGCGAAGCCGATCAAGAGATTCCTCAATCATACGCAATGCGGTCGGAATGTACTCCGTACGGTATTTGATGGCTGACATATCCCCAATCGGCACGCCTCTCACGACCACCTGCGCGGTCATGTCACCCTTGGGCTTCAAGAGAATCGGATTCATGTCAACTGTAGCCGGAACTCCGGCCGCCTCCGCTTGCACTCCCTGGGCCCGGCCAATCTCTTTTCCGTCTTGTGTGACATAGGAGTTCAGTGCCATGTTCTGTGACTTGAAGGGCGCCACCCGAAACCCTTTTCTTGCAAAAATTCGGCACAACGCAGTGCAGAGCAGGCTTTTCCCGACATCACTCGCAGTCCCTTGCACCATTACAGTCAAAGTCAATTAAAAATCCCCTTTCGCTTCATCTGCCTGCTTCGCGAATAGGGGGATGTCACTCATCTCCACTACCCCAAATCGCGAGGGCAATGACCGTAATGCAAAATAGGGGTCTGGCTATACAGTGGCGCGACCGCCCGGGAATTCCACCCGGTTCCCTAATTTGGTTCACTTATGATTCAGTTTACCTGATGAGGCGAATTCTGCCAACAGAAAACACAATCGACATTATTAGACAAAATATCCGATCGATTTAATTAGGTTTAAATGATAATCTATTTATTGGGGAAATAGGGGGATTTAAACAATGATTTATCTCAATTCAATTCAGCATGCGTATCAAAACTTACGCTTTGCATGGAATGAACACACTCATGCAGTATCCAGGCTTTCATCGGGGAAGAGAATTCAGACTGCCGCCGATGATCCTTCCGGGCTGGCTATTTCCGTGCGTTTTCACACGCAAATCCGAGGAAACCAACAGGCTCAGAGAAATATTTTGGATGCAGTTTCCCTAGCTCAAACGGCCGAAGCCGGACTCCAGAGCATTCAGGAGCAACTGCTGCGAATCAGGGAACTGCTGGTTCTTGTCCAAAACGGTACTCTTTCGGAGAATGATCGGCTCCATGCGCAGCAAGAAATCGATCAACTGATCGAATCGATCGATTCCATCGGTAAAGGAACCACCTTTAACGGGATCTCTTTGCTTTCTTCTTGGATTGAAGGGACTCCCGCGTCCCCTGGAACACCGGGAACTCCCCCCAGAACGGAAATCATTGTCAGACAATCGCCAACTTTCCAGACATCGTTCGATCTGAATCCAAATTCGGATCAATTCGTTGTACCCAATTACAACATACCGGTCAGGGCTGCGGACGGAAACTTCACCATTACCGCTGCTTTCACACCCATGTGGGGGAAAGGACCGGATAACGGTCCCGATTTGCATGTCATTTCCCCTATTGGAGAAAAGTTCGGTCTGAATGACGGAGGATATTTTAGCAACGGAAAAGCGGGCACCGTCAGCAGTGCCAGCGCTTCCTCCGTTACTTTTAATGGGGAGAAGAGCAACCCTGAAACCATGACATTTATCAGTCCCATAACCGGCGATTGGCAAGTGCGGCTGGTCAATCCGGAAAAAAAGAAGGCTTATCGCATCGAACTTACCATTGCTTATCAATATACGGAGACAGTTACGATTCCAGGCACACCCGGCACTCCTCCTGTCCCGGGAACTCCCGGATCAACCGGAAAAGTAACGATTCAAACCGGGTCAACTACAGGCGATGCGCTTCCTTTGGAGCTATCCTATGTTACAGCGGAAGCTCTAGGGATCCGGAACCTGATTGCAACCGATCCGAATGCGATCGGGAAGATTGACCAAGCAATGAATACGGTCAGTTCGGAACGGACCAAATACGGAATTTATCAGAATCGCCTACAGCACCGGTACGATGTTCTCGACACCCTCAATCTGAATCATGCAAGCTCCGTTTCCAGGATTGAGGATGCAGACATGGCAGCTGAAATGATCACTCTGGTTCGCGGCAAATTGCTTCATGATGTCGGAACAAAGGTACTCGTAAAAGAACTGGATACGTATCGGGACCGGATTGCTGCGCTGTTGACTTTCGCAAAAAATCCTATTGATTCAAATCAACTTTCATGATAATGTAATTGATGGAAATATGAATATACACCAATAATTTATACATAATTTTCGAAGAGGTGGTTATATGGAAATTGCAAAAGCAATTCAAATCATCGAACAGCTATCCGATGGTGTCGACCCTGTCACGGGAGAAGTGTTTCCTATGGAGAGCCCCTATCAGCATGCCGAGACTGTCAGAGCGTTAACGTTGGCCTGTAAAGGATTGGAGGCCCTCAATGAACGAAGCAGAAGGAAAGCAAGACTGCCCCAAAATGCCGGTAAGGCGTGGAGCAGCAGCGAAGATGAAGACGTAATCAACCAGTTTCGCAGTGGGCTTCCCATAAAAGAAATTGCTGAGCGGCACATGAGAACCGAAGGCGCGATTCTGTCCCGACTCGTGAAGTTAGGCGAAATCAAAGAGGAATAGAAGTGACTTCCCTACTTTGCCAGAATGAAATACCTCAAAGCCGTCTCGGACGGTTCCTCCCAGCAAAAATCCGCCCCGATCTCCACATGAGCAAATCCTGCCTCTCGAAGCAACCTCATAATCACTTCCTTCGGATACGCCCGCTGCCAATGAGTCTCTTGGAAGCGCCGATACAACTCATCTTCCACCTGCGCAAAGAAAGTTACATCGTACTCCACCTGACACCGCACAGGATCGAATTGGCTCTGCCATATGTAGGCTACATCATCCCTTACGTCATAAAACGTTTGCTGCCCAAGTTCCTCACGCAGTTTAAAAGGTGTATGCATATCAAACAGAAAAAATCCCCCCGGCTGCAATTGACTGCGAACGGATCGAAACGCCTGAAGCAAATCCGTCTCTTCCAACAGATAATTCAATGAATCGCAAAATGAAAGCGCGCAATCCACTTTCTCCGGGAGCAGGAGTCGTCGCAAGTCCTGCTGCAGAAAGCGGAGAAAGGGAGTCGGATGGGGCAATTTGGCCTGTGCCCGGGTTAACATTTCTTCCGATAAGTCAACTGCAAAGACCTGGTACCCTTCTTCCAAGAGGCGAATCGATATCGTTCCGGTCCCGCACCCCAGATCCGCAACCTTAAAACGACTGCGGACATCCGTTTGATTCCCCAGTTCTCGCTCCAATGTTTCGTGAAACAACCGCATCCATTCGTCGTAAGGCGCGTCCTGCATCAACTCATCATAAAAATCCGCAAACTCCCCATAGATCGTACGTTCCATTCCGACTGCATCCCCCAATAAAGAAAACTTGGCATTCACCAAGTCCTTCGACTTGTGAATGCTTAGTTGCACTTATGTCGATAGGACAAAATTTATAATTTCCTATCGACTAAGAAAAGCTCCTGTCTGAAGCATCGCTGCAAAGATTAAGAAGTGCCCGGTCCTCGAAAAGGTCCGGGCACACAATTTATTACACAATACTTAACTCCCTGGCGTCGCTCCAAATGCGGTCAAGGTTGTAAAATTCGCGTTCTTCTGCACGGAAGATGTGTACAACCACGTCACCACAATCGATTAAAACCCATTTTGCTTCATCATAGCCTTCCATGCCGCGTACCGGAAGTCCTTTTTGCTCCATTTTTTCCTTCACCGCTTTCGCGATGGCTTGCACCTGAGTAGTGGAATTCCCGCTGCATAAGACGAAATAATCCGCGATCACCGATAATCCTCGTATGTCGAGCATTACAATATCTTTCGCCTTCTTGTCTGCAACCGCCTCGGCTGCAATCTTTGCAAATTCCACCATTTTTTCACCCATGCACATGCCTCCTAGGAAAATGTAGAATGGTCCTACTACTTATTCTATGTCAAAAGAGGTTCAAACGACCCGTCCATCCTTCACGACTCGCCAGATTTCATTACGAGCTTGGACGGTTAAAGGGAAGATCGGGTGCCGGCGTTTGATGAGATACTCAATCGTGTTGTCAAATGAAAGAGCTAACGCCATGTTGAGATCCTCTTCTGCCACCTTGCGTAATTCCTCAACCGCCGGATACTCGCGTCCGGGTTCAAGCGCATCGGCAAGATAGACCACTTTTTCAAGAAGGGACATATTTCTGCGCCCGGAAGTATGGTATCTGGACGCATTCAACACATCCTCGTCCGTGATTCCAAATTCCTGCGGTGCAATGGCTGCTGCTATGTGACCGTGCAACAGTTCGGTCACCTCAAAAAACATTTCGTGTATGTTACTATTCTTCGCCATCTGCACCAGCTTTTCCTTCGGCCATTCCCTGCAAAAATCATGAATCCATGCCGCAAGCCTGGCGTGGTCCGGATTTGCCCCGTGAATACGGGCCAGCCGGTCTGCCGTGTGCACTACCCCTTCCACGTGTCGAAACCGTTTTGGTGACAATTCAGCTTTTACTTTTTCACGAATTTGCTCTTCGGTCATACAACCCATTCTCCTCAATAAAGCGAATCACTCGTTCCGGAATCAGATAGTCGACCGATTTTCGCTCTCGCAATCGTTCACGCAACCAGGTCGAAGAGATCTCGAGTCCCGGCATTTCCACGTAATGGATCCGTTCTTCGGAACGGGGAAATACCCTTCGCAAGGTGCTTCTGCATTCATCCATTGCGAACCCGGGCCGGGTCATTCCAATCAAGCTCGCCAATTCCAAAATCCGGGTGGGCGATTGCCAATTGGGAAGATCGCAAAGCATATCCGCACCCATAATAAAGTATAACTCATCATCCGGGAATTGAGACGCAAAATGTTCCAGTGTGTCTACAGTATAAGAAGGTCCCTCCTGCTGCAGTTCCCAGTCAGACACCTGAAAATCGGGCTCGTACCCAACCGCAAGAACTGCCATTTGCAGACGTTTTGCGGCCGGGGTGAGGCCGAACCCGTTCTTGTGGGGCGGAACACCGGCCGGAATGAAAATCACACGGTCAAGTTTTAGCGCCTCTTTAGCTAATCGTGCGGCTACCAAGTGACCAATGTGAACGGGGTCAAACGTTCCGCCAAACAGACCGATTTTCATTCCATCACCACCTGCAACCATCATCTATTTCGGCAGTTCAATCTGCTTGTTTTCCGAGGATTCTCTGTACAAAACCACTGTTTTGCCGATCAACTGGACGAGCTCCGCGTTCGTTCCTTCCGCCAGTTGCTCCGCCACTTCATCCTTGTCGAATTCGCAATTATTCAGGATGGATACTTTGATCAGTTCTCTCGCTTCCAATGCAAGAGACACCTGGTCTAACATGTTTTCCGACACGCCGCCCTTGCCGACCTGCAGAATCGGATCCAGATGGTGGGCCATTGAGCGCAGATACCTTTTTTGTTTTCCTGTAAGCAATTTGATTACCCTTCTTTCATCTTCTTTTCGGGGTCCCCGCAACATGGCGAGACTTATGCTTTAGCATTTAGCGAGACCTTGCGCGGCCTTGCCGCGGTTCCCGTTATTTGCCTCTTTGTCACGTCACTTTGTGGGGTGTTCCAGTTGTTTTCTCATTACTTCAATCGGAGCTTCCACGCCTGTCCACAAAGTGAACGCTTCTGCCCCTTGATAAATAAACATACCCAGGCCCCCATGGGTTTGTGCTCCACGCTGCCGAGCCTCTTTAAGAAGAAGTGTCTCCCGTGGATTATAAATCAAGTCGGAAACAACCAATCCCTCGTGCAGGAGAGAGGGATCAATCGGGGTCTCCTCTATATTCGGGGACATCCCGACGGACGTTGTATTTATCACAAGCTGCACTTGGTTTGTTAAGGATGGGAGATCCTCGTAGGATACCGAATGGGCTGGGCAATAAGAGGCAATTCGTGCAGCCAGCTCGTCCCCTTTTTCCCGTGTCCGGTTGGCAATAAATATTTCCTTCACGCCTTTTAAAGCCATGGACACGGCAACGGCGCGCGATGCTCCACCGGCTCCGAGAATGAGCACCTTCGATTCGGGAAGCGACAAAGCGGTCTCTTCAATCAGTGAACGAACGTACCCGCTTCCATCTGTATTGTGTCCGACCAGTTCTCCGTTTTCATTCACAATTGTATTTACCGCTCCGATCATCTCCGCTTCCGGCGTGATCCGGTCCAAATAATTCATGACATCCACTTTATGGGGAATTGTAACGTTCACACCGCGCATCCCCAAGACCCGGATGCTCTCGACAGCCGCCTCAAGGCGCTCGGGCAAAACATCAAACACAGTATAAACAAAGGAAAGCCCTTTTTCACGAAAAGCCGCATTCTGCATCTGCGGTGAGCGGGAATGGCGAACGGGGTGACCGAACAAACCGGTGAGGGTCAGGTGTTGATTGGCATCCATAACTCTTCCTCCATGAACAAATACTTCCCCTACTATACCAAAATTACGGGAATAGAAAAACACCCCTTCACAGAGAACCGCGTTGTCCTCCATTACCGGGGTGATTGTTCACATTTTTTGCTATCTGCGAAAATCGATTTGCAGGATGATTCCTTGATTCTGAAATGAAAGCTTTACATCATGGAGATGAAACTCATCAAGTGTCGGGTCCTCCCGTCTTACCAAGGAGATCTCTCTTCTCAAACGGTCAATGAACTCATCCATTCGCAGCGGTTGCGAATCCAAACCGGTTTCCAAACGACGTTCTACCAGACGCTTGAGTTCCTGTGTCTGTTGTGCCATACCCAACACCTCAGCTCCTCGCAAATGCTATTGTAATTTACCGTATGCGAGTTGCCAGAAGGGTATGACGTCTATCAATGTGATTTTACAATTGATTTACAGTGCATCTCCGGTATTAAATTATCGCCCGTCTGACAGTTACATCCACTCCTCTCGGGACCTGCAAATGCACTTCGCAAGCATCGCCTCTGACCGAAATCCAGCCAAGTCCGGAAATCACGATGTCCGAATTGGGGCCCTGCTTAAACTTTAATTTATGCGTCACCAAGTCCCTAAGGTGATCTCCGCAGTCTTCACACGGGGGAACCAATAATCCGCCCACATGTTTTGCATAAAGTGAATCCGCATTCTCCAGTTTGGTGCGATGAATGTCTAACTGATTTGCGAAGTAGCAAACGAATGATTGCCGTTCACCCTGGACAAAGTCAAATCGCGCCAGTCCGCCGGCAAACAAGGTTTGTTTATCGTTTAACTGGTACACCTTTGGGTCAATTGTTTTGTCCGGGGTGATCAGCTTCAGGCATTTCGGACATACAAGATCGGTCAATCGATGGAATGTCATGATCCCCGGAGTGTCCACAATCATATGGCTGTAATTCGGAAGGGCCAACTGCACTGTGGATAACGTTGTGCCAGGGTAACGAGATGTCGTGAGTTCGACATCTCCCTTTTCGCCAAACATCCTGATCAACCGGTTGATTAAGGTCGATTTTCCGACATTCGCCGTACCTACCACATAAACATCCCGATCATTCGCAAACCGCTCGATAAAAGTTTTCACCTGCTCCACATAGTGCCCTTTGCTCGCGGAGACAAGCGCAACCCCTTCCAGTACAATCCCCTTTTTCTCAACTTCCTTGCGGAGCCATTGCTCCACCTTATCGAGATTGGTCTGTCTGGGAAGCAAGTCCACTTTATTGGCAACCAGCAATACCGGATTGGTACCTATGTAACGCCGGAGGTTCTCAACCCAGGAACCGGAGAAATCGAACAGGTCGATAACTTTAACCACCAGCGCTTTTTTTCTCCCGATTTCACTGACGATCTTAATAAATTCATCGTCGTGGATGGCGACGGGAGCCACCTCATTATAATGCTTAATGCGGAAACATCTTCTGCAAACCGGGTGTTCCTTCTCCATTGCAGCAGCAACGATATACCCGGGCCGTTCCGGATGTTCCGCTTGCAGCGGTGCTCCGCATCCTGTACATACTTTTACCGCTGTGTCCATTCGGTTAGTCCTCCCATGGAATAATGCCGCGTTTCCGCAATCCTCTCAGCACGAAACGTTCCATCGCGCGCAGAATCTTGGTTCCCGCCCACTCTTTGGTCGCAATCGGCAGTACAAGAATCGAATAGAGACCCATACGATTGGCTCCCAGCACATCAGTAAAAATCTGATCCCCTACCACCACCGTTTCATGAGGCTTAGTCCCCATAATTTGCATGGCTTGGCGGAAAGCCCGTCGAATCGGTTTCCGTGCTTTATAAATTGCGGGTAAATGTAACGGACGGGCGAACTTCTCCACCCGGCTTTGTGTGTTGTTGGAGACGATACAGACTTGAAACCCGCGACTCCTTACATCCTCCAGCCAGGCGATCAGCTTCGGTGTTGCGTATGGAGAATCCCAGGATACAAGCGTGTTGTCCAAATCTGTGATAATCCCTTTCACCCCTTGTGCATTCATCGCATCCAGATCAATATGATAAATCGATTGCACATAAAGCGAAGGGATTAGTTGTTTCAACATATTTTCACCTCAAAGAACTTGCTGATTTCTATATCGTCTGCAGGATGGGTCGATTTATCCAAACACAGTAATCGTACCACAAGACTTGATACGAATCACTATACAGGTTTCATGATGTACAATCAAAAACTTGCCTTAACAAATCGCTGTTTCGATGATACTATATGAATCTAGTAAGAATTAGTATGGAGATTAGCTTTTGAGGTGATAGAGTGGCAATTAAAAATATAATTGTTTTAGGCATGTATCCATATCCTTGGCATAGCCAGCAGATCAGTGATACGATGCGCTCCATGACGAAAGCGTTTCAGGAATATAAAAAGCTGTTTCTCAATCCAAGTGTAGGTTTTCGGCGCGCTTTTCAAGAGGGTTACGGTTTCCGTTCAGATTGGGAATGCAAAGAGGACCAAGGGGTTCTTGTCTGCACCCCCCCATTAGAGGTAATCCCTTCCTCCTTCGGCTTAGGGAACATAAACAAAGCTGGATTATGAAACAATTAAATGATTTAGTGGAACGAGAGTTAGGAGAACACTGGCGGGAGGAAACTCTATTCTATGTTTCTTCAGGCGGGATTGGCCAATCGTACGATACAGTGTTGTCCCTGAAACCGAAACAATTGGTTTTTGATATTCTGGATGACAATCTGGGGTTTCCCGGAATGCAAGAAGAAGAAAAGGCCGTTTTAGAAAATCAATTTAAACTGCTTCTTACTAAAGCCACGCTTGTTACCGCTGTATCTGAGTATCTCGTGAAGAAAACCCAAACTCAGTATTCCATTCCTGTCGAGTGGCTTCCAAACGGAGTAGAGATTGAACGTTTCGGCTATCAGAATGAATACGGACGCCCTTTGGAAGAACTAAAAGATCTAAGTAAACCGTTATTTGGTTTTGTGGGGGCATTGACCAGTTGGATTGACTTCGAACTCTTGTTAAAAATTGCGGATC
Organism: Effusibacillus consociatus; assembly: GCF_042652925.1. Taxonomy (NCBI): domain Bacteria; kingdom Bacillati; phylum Bacillota; class Bacilli; order Caryophanales; family Alicyclobacillaceae; genus Effusibacillus; species Effusibacillus consociatus. Next base: position 145,999 of record NZ_JBHSHC010000014.1, on the reverse strand, counting down.
ATCCGAAAACCGGAACGCTCGTATTAGTGGGACCTCTCGTGGAAGGAGCTGTACCTGCGGATTTAGTAAACCAAATGAAAGCCCATCCCAAAATTAAGTTTTTGGGATCGAAACCCTATGATGAAGTACCGCATGTCCTCCATCAGTTCGATGTGCTTCTGTTGCCTCGGAATTATGAACCCCATTCCCTGGCTTCCGATCCTTTAAAATTGTACGAGTATATGGCCACAGGCAAGCCCATTGTCTCTACCGCCTTGCCGAGTGCCTTACGTTTCAGCCGGAGTGTTTTTGTAGGCTCCACCCATCAGGATTTTCTATCTCTATTAGAACGGGCTGAAGAAGAATGGTCTGAGCAGCGGGCAGCAGAAGAAATTGCGCTCGTCCAATCTCTCTCTTGGAAGAGCAGGGCTCACAAACTGATCGCACTGGTTGAAAAGCACCAAAATACTACCTGCTGAGGGTAGTATTTTGGCTTTATAAAAGATTATTCGGTTAATCGCAGAAATTCCTCTACATCCGCAAGAGCCAAGTTCACTGCACTCTGCCAAAAATCGGCCTGAGTAAGGTCCACACCCAAGTGTTTTTGCGCGAGATCTTCCACTGTCATCCGCCCCGTATCCCGAAGCAGATTCACGTATTTCTCTTCAAACGCCGGGCCTTCTGACAGTGCACGGGCATAAACGCCATAGCTGAACAAATACCCGAATGTATAGGGGAAGTTATAAAACGGAACTTCTGTAATATAGAAGTGCAGCTTGGATGTCCAGAAATGGGGGTGGTAGGTATCCAGGGTGTCACGATAAGCTCGTCTCTGGGCATTTTCCATCAGTTGGTTGAGTTCCTCAACACTGACAAGCCCCTTTTTTCGCCGCTCGTAAAATTCAGTCTCAAAGAGAAATCGTGCATGAATGTTAATCAAGAATGCAACCGCGTTCTGTGCCTTCTCATCGAGCAGAACGATGCGTTCCTGATCAGACTGTGCATTTTTCACCGATGCATCCGCCACCACCAATTCCGCGAAGGTCGAAGCGGTTTCCGCAACGTTCATGGCATAATTCTGTACCAACTGCGGCATATCGTCCATCACATGCTGATGGAATCCATGTCCGAGTTCGTGAGCCAGAGTCGATACATTATCCGAAGTTCCCGCATAGGTCATAAAAATACGGGTCTGCTTGCTCTCTGTAAAACTGGTGCAGAATCCGCCAGGCCTTTTTCCCGGACGATCTTCCGCTTCAATCCAGCTCTCCTCAAAAGCTCTTTCAGAAAACCGGGCCATCTTGGGACTTAACCGGGCGAATTGTTCAACAATCAACGATGCCGCTTCCTCATAAGGGATTTTTTTGGCTACTTCCCCAATCGGAGCATGAACATCGTGCCAGGTCAACTTCTCGATCCCGAGCAGCTTGGCTTTCCGGTTTAAGTATTGAACCAACAGACCTTTATTCTCTTCGATCACGTTCCACATGGCTTGAAGGGTTTTCTCTGTCATTCGGTTGATGTCCAGCGGTTCCTTCAAGACGGATTCCCATCCGCGGTGTCGGTAGAGGTTGAGACGAAAGCCCCCCAAATGGTTTAGGGCATGAGCGCAAAGTTCCGCATTGTTCGCCCATTCTTCTTCCCATTTGGCAAACACTGCGGATCGGACAGACCGATCGGGATCATTCATCATGTTCGACGCCTGGCCGACCGAAAGCTCCATTACTTCTCCGTCCTTTTCAAATGGAATTGTGATCCGCCCGACAACCTTACTGTATAGATCCCCCCACGCATGGTAGCCGTCAACGGCAAAATCATTCGCCAACACTTCCATTTCAGGGGGCAGTTTCTCAAGAGCCTGCTGCCTGCGCTCATTGAGCGGAAACGCAACAGGTTGAATCTTCTCGGTGACAAGAAACGCCTCCCATACGTCTTCCGGAATTTGCAGGATCAATTTCTCAAATCCGATCATTGCCGATGCATAAGCACTATGTAATTGAACGACACGCCCGTAGAGCAGCTTCGCTTTGTTATCCTTCACATTCTGCGAAGTCAAACATTCAGTGAACGACATCGATTCCCGTAATCGACTCTCAATGTTCTGGATAAGGTAGATGGGCCGGAGAAGAGTTTCCGCCTCCTCGTTGGAGTGAGGAATCGCCATTTCCTGGATCTGACTGTTCAGCTGTTGGATATCCTGCTCCAACAGATCGAGAAAAGATGCAAATTCCTTTGATTCGCTGCCTCCCGGGAAAAACACATCCAGGTCCCAAGTTTGGCTTAGCTGTTTTTTCATAAAAAATCCCCCTTGTATGATGCGTGAACCAGGTTAAGTATTGAAATTTATGATTCCCACAAAAGAAACTTTTCGCTCTGTCCAAGCTGCATCTTGATAGGCTTGCGCGATTCCAACAACCTTGATTCTCTCTTTGTCTACCGCTTTTGTCATTAGGGACACTTGCACTTCCTTCTCGAACGGAGAGGGTGAAAGACTTACCCTTTCTTTATCGATCCAATGTGCCATAATCACTCGGTTCTTGGTAAACGAAAATTGATCCGATCCCGAAAATCCATTCCGGTACCAGGGAAACTCATCCGACTTGCTGACGCCGGGCTCGTTCAAACAGAGATACAATGACAGATTGTCACAAAATTGAAGCAGGCGAAAATGAAATTGCAATTCGTCCATTGTTGCACCATGTAGATGTAGACGTTGTACCAAACCTTGTTGTCTTTTTCGTTCGGAGCGCAAAAACTCTTGTCCAGCCGGGTGAGTATCATTTTCAAAAAAAGATGCATAATGGAGGCTGCAAAGGAGACCGGCATACGGATTGATTACTTCGACCTCGTCTATCCCCTTTCGATAGAATGTCAGTTTCAGCGAGGAAGGAAAATCGACAAATGAGTATGGCACGTGATTCCGATCATTCCATAGCGGGGTATCATCCAATTCGATCCAAGCCCGATCATGCTGGTAAATCCCCAAAATCACATCCTCGTGTCTTTCGAAACCGGGGAAAAATTCTGTCTTCCAATGCTTGGCGGCTTCCCCTGAAACCTGGGCATGGTCGTGCTGCCGGATCATAATGAAATCGTGGTCTCTTTCATGGACAATCATTTTCGATCACCCCGCCTTATTCCATTATAAACGCGTTAGTTCCTTTTTCTACATCTTGGATACATTTCCTCTTTGTAGGGGGTCTCTCCCCTGAGGATCTCGAAGCCGACATCCAAAAACTCTTGTCCATGGAGAGAAAGGACAATGACTAATGAACAGCTTCTTTTAGACAATCAACTTTGTTTTCTAGTCTATGCATGCAGCCGCGAGATCACACGATTGTATCGTCCCTTGCTTGATCAAATGGGGACCGTGAATGCCCGGCAAATGCCCAACACCTGAAATTTTTCCCGGGCATAAAGTAATACGGGAGGAGAGTGGTCTATGAAACGAAATCATCTTCAAAAAAGGGATGATGTATTTCCCGTAACCATGCCGGACATCCATCCTGTTCAAAAGATGTTCAGGCAAATGTTTGCAGAGATCGAAAATTTCATGAGGCTTCCGGGTGTTCATGGACTCTTTGACAAATTTCCAAATCAGGTGAAAATCGAGGAAACATCTGACGCCTACAAGGTAGTCGTGATGAATGACAGCATGGGTGATCCCAATGACATTGAAGCCCACTACGCCAACGGACACCTGCACTTGCGGCGAACGGTTCAACTCGAGACCCAACGTGATCTCGACCAGGGAACTGTTCGGCAGTCCTATCATGAATATTTTGCACGGACAATTCCCATAGACGGATCAATCAGCTGGAAAGACCGGGAAATCCAAGCCGGAAAAGGATACTGGAGTATTCGACTGCCTAAAAAGTGATAAGGGGAAAAATGGAGTGCCGGTTCGCATTCCATTTTCACTTTGAATCCCCTTTCTTCAATACACCAACTGCCCGTTGGATACAACTGTTTTCCCTTTTTTAATCACTGTATCCACATGATTGATGCCAAAATGGTAGGGAAGATAGGCAAGGCTGGGAGCATTATAGATCACCAGATCCGCCTGTTTGCCCGCTTCCAGACTTCCGATTGTATCGCCCCTGCCAATTGCATGGGCAGCGTTAATCGTTAGGGCGGTGATCACTTCTTCCGGTGTCATCCCCAAGTTGAGGCACCCGAGTGTCATTACGAGCTGCAGAGATTCCGTCGGTGAACTTCCGGGGTTATAGTCCGTAGATAATGAGACCGGCAGCCCCATTTCGATCATTTTTCGTGCACGCGCATGTTTCTGCAGACGCAAGTTAAATGAGGTTGCCGGTAAGCAGACAGCGATGACGCCCGCCTCCCTCATCCGCTCAAATCCTTCGTCTGTGGCGGCCAGCAGGTGTTCCGCCGAGATGCACTTTAACTCCCCCGCAAGCTGTGCCCCGCCCATTGGCTCGATCTCATCTGCGTGGATTTTGCAGCCGAATCCCATCTCTTGTGCTGCGGTTAAAATTCGCCTCGATTCGTCCACGGTAAAAACACCGTGTTCACAAAACACATCGCAGAATTCCGCGAGACCTTGCTGTTTTACCTCCGGCAGCATTTCATGAATCACCAGTTTTACATAGTCCTCAGGTCTTCCTTTGTATTCAGTCGGGACCGCATGAGCCCCCATAAATGTGGAAACGATGTCTGCCGGATGGGTATCATTTAACTGTTTGGCTACTCGGAGCTGCTTAAGTTCATCTTCCACAGTTAACCCGTACCCGCTCTTCGCTTCGACTGTGGTAGCTCCATGGAGCATCATGATGTCCAAACTTGTTCGCGCTTTTTGATAGAGCTCCTCTTCGGTGGACTGACGGGTCGCTCGCACCGTACTTAAAATCCCGCCGCCTTGCGCCAATATGTCTAAATAGGAAACCCCTTGCAATTTTAACGTAAGTTCATGTTCGCGGGATCCACCGTGGACAAGATGGGTGTGCGGATCAACCAGGCCGGGTGTAACCAGGCGGCCTTGTGCATCAAGTTCCTCGATAATGGTAAGGCCGCTGATCTTGTCTCGTACCTCTTTCTCCGGACCGACCGCTGCAATTTTCCCATCCGCAATCGCCACCGCACCATTTTTAACCGCTGCCACATTTGACATCGATTCTCCTGCACGGGGGCCCGGGTGGCCCTGCATCGTCACCAGGCTTCCGATATTGTAAACCAGCAAATCAATTTGCTGTACGTTCATAACCGACACCTCTCAAAAACCAAGCCGCCCGAAGGTCTCTTCGGGCACGCTTGATATTGTACTGACTAAATCCCCTGCATGGGGACACGGATACCATGCTTCTTTGCTGTCTCAACAGCCAACTCATACCCGGCGTCCGCGTGGCGGATCACGCCCATTCCCGGGTCACTGTTTAGCACGCGTGACAGCCTTTCCTCCGCTTCCTTGCTGCCGTCAGCAACAACAACCATCCCCGCGTGCAGAGAATATCCCATCCCGACACCACCGCCATGGTGAACCGAAACCCAAGATGCTCCGGATGCCGTATTCACAAGTGCGTTGAGGATTGCCCAGTCGCCGACAACATCGCTGCCGTCCTTCATCGCTTCCGTTTCCCGGTTCGGGGACGCTACCGAACCGCAATCCAGATGGTCACGTCCAATCACGATCGGCGCAGACAGTTCCCCTTTCCGCACCATTTCGTTGATGGCCAATCCCATTTTTACCCGTTCGCCGTAACCAAGCCAGCAGATGCGTGCCGGCAGGCCTTGGAATGCCACTTTCTCACGGGCCATGGTAATCCAGCGGCGAAGATGTTCATTTTCCGGGAACAGTTTGAGCACCAGTTCATCTGTTTTATAGATATCTTCAGGATCGCCCGAGAGTGCCGCCCAACGGAACGGACCTTTGCCTTCACAGAACAGGGGACGAATGTACGCCGGTACAAATCCCGGGAAGTTAAACGCGTCTTTTACACCCTCATCAAGCGCGACCTGACGGATATTGTTTCCATAGTCAAAAACAACAGAGCCCATTTTTTGCAGATCCAGCATTGCTTGAACGTGGGCCGCCATCGACATTTTCGATAACCGGACATATTCTTTCGGATCGTTTTTCCTGAGTTCTGCCGCCGCTTCAACCGAATATCCACTTGGCACATATCCGTTCAGCGGGTCATGGGCGGATGTTTGGTCGGTTACAAAATCAGGAACGATTCCCCGTCTTACCATTTCCGGATAAATATCAGCCGCATTGCCGACAAGTCCGATTGAAAGAGGCTTGCCCTGTTCTTGTGCCTCCCGTGCCAACATCAATGCTTCATCAAGATCGCGCACCATCACATCACAATAACGGGTGTCAATTCTCCGTTGAATTCGCTCGGGGTCAACCTCTACACAAATCACTACGCCTTCATTCATTGTGACGGCCAGGGACTGAGCTCCGCCCATTCCACCCAATCCGGCAGTTAATGTTAGCGTCCCTTTCAAAGTTCCGTTCGCATGTTGGCGAGCAGCCTCAGCAAATGTTTCAAAAGTTCCCTGCAAAATGCCCTGGGTACCGATATAGATCCAGCTTCCCGCCGTCATTTGTCCGTACATCATCAAGCCTTTTTTATCAAGTTCATGGAACGTTTCCCAATTCGCGTAAGCCGGTACAAGAACCGAATTTGAAATCAATACTCTAGGTGCCAGCGGATGTGTTTTGAAAATCCCGACCGGTTTCCCCGATTGAATCAGCAGGGATTCGTCCGCTTCCAGGTTGGTGAGGCATTCCACAATCTTGTCGAAGCAGTCCCAATTGCGGGCGGCTTTGCCGATCCCGCCATACACCACAAGGTCTTCCGGCCGTTCTGCCACTTCCGGATCCAGGTTGTTCATCAGCATCCGGAGCACTGCCTCCTGCTGCCAACCTTTTGCTGTCAATTGCGTGCCGCGAGGCGCACGGACGGTACGGTTTTTTACTGTTGTCATTCTCATCTCTCCCAACTAAAAAATTATGTCTGGCTACTCGCCGCGTTTCATGTGCCCGGCTCGTGCACATACTCGGTCACCGATTCTCCATGCTAACTGACGTTGGCGGGCTGTTTGATCCACTCCCCTTCCAATAACCGGTTCGCCACATGTTCAATATCCCCGGTGAGAGATCTGTCCTGCAGAAGAGGTTTCACTGTCTCCCGGACCGCGTGGTACAATCTGCTCGTCGCAGGAGCAAGCTTTTCAGGTCCATGATGCTCCGCCGCTTCACATGCTGCAATCAATTCTATGGCGAGTACGCGGGCCACATTCTCGATTACCTCTACCGCATGTCGGGCCGCGTTGGTTCCCATGCTGACATGATCCTCCTGGTTGGCGGATGACGGAATCGAATCCACACTGGACGGATGGCACAACACTTTGTTGTCCGAAACCATGGAGGCAGCTACATACTGTGGAATCATCATCCCGGATTCAAGACCCGGACGCCGGGCCAAAAACGGCGGCAGCCCTCCAGAAAGCTGTGAGTTGACCATTCTTTCCAAGCGCCGCTCGGAGATATTGGCCAATTCGCTCATGCCGATTTTTAGAAAATCCATCGCGAACGCAATGGGCTGTCCGTGAAAATTCCCCCCTGATATGACCTTCCCGTTTTCAAGAAAAATTAACGGATTATCGGTGGCGGAATTGATCTCAATCGACAGTTTGTCGGCGATATAGGTTAACACCTGTCTTACCGCCCCGTGTACCTGCGGAATACAACGAAGGGAATAAGCGTCCTGTACACGGAGTTCCCCCTGTCTTGTTGTCAGCCTGGATCCCTGCAAAATGTCTCTTAAATTGGCCGCAACAGCCGCCTGTTCAGGATAGGGCCGAACCTGTTGGATTGATTCATCATACGCATCCGGAATCCCGCGCAATACCTCAACCGTCATTGCAGCGATAGCATCCGCCATTTTGGCTAAACGTTCCGCCCTCACATAGGTCAACAATCCAATCGCCGTCATGACTTGGGTCCCATTGATTAACGCCAATCCTTCTTTTGCTTTTAAGCGGACCGGAGTTAATCCCGCCTTGGAAAGCGCCGCTCCCGCTGGTAATCGAGCTCCCTGAAAATCGGCCTCTCCTTCCCCCATCAACAGCAGAGCCAAGTGGGAAAGCGGAGCCAAATCCCCGCTCGCACCAAGCGATCCCTTCGCAGGGATTACCGGATGCACGCCGTGATTCAAACAATCAACAAGCAGCTGCAGCGTTTCTTTCGATACGCCCGAATAACCTTTCGCCAGCGCATTGGCGCGGAGCATCATAATCGCCCGCACAACGTCTTGCGGCAGCGGTTGACCCACACCGCACGCATGGCTTCTTATCAAATTCGTTTGCAACTGTTCAACATCTTGAGAGGAAATCGATACATCGGAGAACTTGCCAAAACCGGTCGTAACCCCATACACCGTCTCCTGATTCGCGACCATTTGCTCCACACGGTTCCGGCATCGTATCACCCGTTCCCAAGCCTGCTGCGAAACCGCCACCTTATCCCCCTGCTGGGCTACCTTCATTACTTCCTCCACTTTCAATGTCGATCCGTCTAACGTTACCATGCTACTTATCTACCCCTTTCCCGCTTTAGCAAAATAAAAAGGGCTGCATGGAAGTTCTACCTTCCATACAGCCCTTTTTTCAAAGGCTTCTGTTCAGTTGTCCTGAAGCGCCTGTTCATATGCATCTCACCTTTTTGGTGTTGCTACCAAATATCATATACAATGGAACGAAATTTTGGAATAGACGCCTGTAATAAAAGCCAGGTGACATTTTATATACTCTTTAGCTTATCAAACAATTCATCCACTTTTTTAACGATTTCATTTTCCGGAACCGTTATAAGTTTTCCGTTCTCTTTCACGATTTTCCCATCTACGATAACATCGCAGATGGCATTTGGTTGCAGGGAATAAACCATATTGGCGAACAGTTCCGTCTTTGGTGACAGAGACAAATCATTAAGATCCAATGTAACAAAGTCCGCGCAATATCCTTTTTCCAGTGAACCTATCGGTAACCGTAAGATTTCCCCGCCCATTTTTGTACCCATTTGATAGACTTGGTTGGCGGTAATACAAGTTCCATCCAATCTCGTCACTTTTTGAAGGAGGGCACACATCCTCATTTCTTCAAATACACTGATTCGATTATTGCTGCATCCCCCATCAGTTCCAAGGGAGATTCGAACACCCTCCTGCAGTAAATCGGGAATGCGAGTGACCCCATCCGCCAGGAACATATTGCTGGAAGGACAGTAAGCAAGGGAAGCCTGACGTTCCCCTAACAGGGAAATCTCCGAATCCTCCAGCCACACCAGATGTATTGCAATCATTCGATCATCCACAACACCAAGGGAGTCTAAATAATGGACCGGGCGATGGCCATATTTCTGCAATGTTTCTTCAACTTCAAACATTTCTTCTGCCACATGAATATGAAAGGGGGTATCCAGTTCCACGGCCAGACGATGTCCCGCTTGAATCATTTCAGGGGAAGCGGCATGAGGGCTGTGCGGAGCCGGATGAATGGTAACCATAGGATCGCCCTGATATTTTTTGGCCAAATACCGTGTCCGTTCCACGGCATTTTCTATACTTTCCCGGTAAGCCACCGGTGCACCGTCCCAATCGTACATCGTCCGAGCCAGTACGAAACGAATTCCCAAATCCTTTGCCGCCTGAATGACAGCTTCATCATAGGCCGTACCATCATGATGAATGTAGAAAAAATCACTGACGGTCGTCACGCCGTATTTCAACATTTCCCCGAATGCCAGCAAGGCACCTGTATAAATGGCTTCTTCATCGAACAGAGGGGTATAGCGGTAAAGCGCCTCGGAACGCCACTCCAGAAAAGGCCGGTCAATGGCAATTCCTCTAAGCAAACTTTGAAACGAATGGTTATGAGCGTTGATGGTTCCGGGAACTATGGCTTTCCCTTTAAAGGATTTCACTTGTATTCCGTTATATTTTGCCAATAACTCATCTTTTGTTCCAATATCCTCTATTTTTCCGTTGTTTACGAGAATCGCCTGATTTGAGGCAAAGCGATCCATACTATATATTAGATCAGCTGTAAATATGGTTCTCATCTTCCAGCCCCCTCAGCCTGGTTTAATGTTTGATCTAACCTCAAAATTGTGTGAAGCAGCACGTTCGCCACCTTCTCAATATCTTTCATCCGGCTTTCTTCCTCCGGGCAGTGACTCTTTCCATGAATGCTGGGAACAAAGAGCATGCACGTAGGAGTTAGCGCTGACATATGGGTGGCATCGTGACCCGCCATACTCCCCAATAAACAAGTGGTATACCCCAATGATTCTGCGGCATCTTGACATGTTTTCATAAGTAAGGGATCCATGGCCTCAGGAGGCTGATCAAGAATCACCCGTCTTTGTACCTGAATTCCCCGTTTGGTTTGCACCTCTTCCATTCGCCGCTGCCAGAGAACCATGACTTCTTTTATTTCTTCTTGTGTTTTCCCTCGTACTTCCAGAGTAAAGGTTACTTTTTCGGGAATGATGTTCGCTGCATTCGGCAGCAGCGTCATTTTTCCGACGGTCCCCACTACCTCATCTGAAGGATGATGGAGGCATATATCTTCTAAAGCCAGAATCAGTTCCGATGCTGCAGTTAAAGCATCATAGCGATCGGACATGCGAGTTGTGCCCGCGTGATTCGCTTCCCCTCTTACAGTGATTTCTTCGCGATAGATGCCAGTTATAGCTGTTACCACGCCAACGGGAATATTACGTTCAATTAATCGTTTGCCTTGTTCAATATGAACCTCTAAGAAAGCCGCAAATTCTTCGGAATGGCGTTTGGCAGAATCAAATTTTTGGGCATCCCCTCCTGCTTTAGCCAACGCGTCTGCTAACGATACTCCATTTGGATCATAAATATTCAGAATCTGCGCTTGAGTTAATCTGCCTGCAACTGCCCGGCTCCCTAAGGTCGAAACATTAAATGGATTGGGTTCTTCTGCTGAAAAGGAGACCAGTTCCAGGGGATGTCGGGTTTTAGCCCCATTTTCTTCCAGTACACGCATAATCTCTAAAGAAATGAGAACACCTAAAGCCCCATCATACATCCCGCCATTTGGCACAGCATCGATATGAGAACCAAACGCAATGACAGGCAGGGAAGAATCTGTACCTTCCCGTTTGGCCCAAATGTTGGCTGCCGGATCAACTCTTACGGATAACCCCAATGCATTTAGTTCTTTTTTCAGCCAGTTGCGTGCTTCGATTTCCGCTGGAGTGAAGGTCGTCCGATCGATCCCGCCCCGTTCGTTCCGTCCGATGCTCCCCAGTTCTTCCAGCTGTACCTGCAGACGTTGCGAATTGATTTTCAGTTTTGCGGTTTTCATAGCAGCTTTCCTCCCTCGACTGCCACTCCCCCATCCTTGATCACCATCTCAACCAAATTGACACCAAAGTTATATTGAAGGAATTGATAATTTGGTGCATCGAACAGAACCAAATCCGCTTTTTTCCCCACCTCTATGCTGCCGATCTCGTTGGCCCGCCCAATCGCATGAGCAGCGTTTATGGTACTGGCTGTTAGTACCTCGGCTGGGGTCATCTTCATCGTCAAGCAAGCAAAGTTCATAATTAACGGAAGAGATTCGGTCGGACAAGAACCAGGATTTCGATCAGTTGACAGTGCGACGGGAACTCCAGCTTCTATCATCTTCCTGGCATCAGCAGGTTTTTCCATGAGAAAGAATGCGGTACCTGGCAGAAGGACTGCCACTACGCCTTTTTGGGCCATCATGTGAATCCCTTCATCCGAAGCCTTCAGTAAGTGATCAGCAGAAATGGCACCGATTTTTGCAGCCAATTCAGCTCCTCCAAACTGTACAATCTCATCCGCATGGATTTTGGGAATCAGTCCCAATTTCTTGCCTGCTTCAAGGATTCGCTCAGACTGTTGTAGGGTAAATACGCCCTCTTCACAAAACACGTCACAAAATTCGGCCAGCTTTTCTTCCGCCACCTTGGGCAGCATTTCTTCAATAACAATTCGTACATATTCATCAGGATTCTCTTTAAACTCGGTCGGTACGGCATGCGCTCCCATGAAAGTGGAAACGATATCAATCGGATGCATCTCATTTAATCTTCGGGCCGCCCGGAGTTGTTTGAGTTCATCTTCCACAGTCAACCCATAACCGCTTTTTGCCTCCAACGTCGTAACTCCGTAGAGCAAAAAACGATCCAGTCTTTTCTTCGAAGCTTCAACCAATTCTTCTTCCGGCGCAGCTCTTGTTTGAGCGGTTGAATATAAAATCCCCCCGCCTTGTTTTAAGATCTCGATATAGCTATCCCCCTGCAGCCGCATCTCAAGTTCCTTTTCGCGGCTTCCCGCAAATACTATATGAGTATGGGGATCAATAAGGCCCGGAGTAACGATTTTCCCTTCGGCACAAATAGTTCGTGTCTCCGTTTCTAAACGATCTACATACTTTTGTGCTTCAATATCAGAACCCACAAATGCGATTCGATCGTTTTCAAGAACGATGCCCCCGTGTTCTATGATTTGAAGATCCGTCATCTGCTCTCGTATTTTAGGGGCCGTACTGGCCCCGCCTACTGTAATAACTTGAGCAGCATTCTTAATATATAAAACCTGATTCATTCACATTCCCCTCTAGCCCAACATTGGCATGTGGATTCCTTTATTCTTCGCCGTCTCGATGGCGAGATCATATCCTGCATCTGCGTGACGGACCACTCCCATACCAGGGTCGGTGGTCAATACTCGTTCCAACCGTCTTGCAGCATCTTCTGTGCCATCCGCCACAACCACCATACCAGCATGTAACGAGTATCCCATTCCAACACCGCCGCCATGATGCACGGATACCCAACTTGCACCGGATGCAGTGTTGACCAAAGCGTTTAAGATTGGCCAATCGGCAATTGCATCACTGCCATCTTTCATCGATTCGGTTTCACGATTTGGAGAAGCTACGGAACCGGCATCCAAATGGTCGCGCCCAATAACGATTGGAGCAGAAAGTTCCCCGGATGCGACCATATCATTAATGATTTTGCCGACCCTTGCCCGTTCCCCGTAACCCAGCCAACAAATCCGAGCCGGCAGCCCTTGGAATGCAATCCGTTCTTGGGCCATCTTTATCCATTTGCAAAGTTGCTTGTTATCTGCGAACTCTCGTAGAATCATTTCGTCAGTTTTATAAATGTCCTGCGGATCACCGGACAGTGCCGCCCATCTGAAAGGTCCCTTCCCTTCACAGAATTGAGGTCTGATATAGGCAGGTACAAACCCAGGGAAATCGAAAGCGTTTTTTACCCCTTCATCGAACGCCACCTGGCGGATATTGTTGCCGTAATCAAACACTATGGCTCCTTTTGCTTTCATGTCGAGCATGGCTTGCACATGCACGGCCATGCTTGCTTTTGACCGTTTTACGTATTCTTCGGGATTATTTCGACGAAGCTCGCCTCCCTCTTCCAAAGTCACGCCGATTGGGAGGTATCCATTCAACGGATCATGAGCCGATGTTTGGTCTGTAACAATATCCGGTACAAAGTTCCGGCGCAGCATTTCCGGAAGAATTTCAGCCGCATTCCCCAACAATCCGATTGAAAGCGCTCTTCCTCCTTTCTTTGCATCAAGCGCCAGTTGAATCGCCTCGTCCAAAGATTCGACAAGCGTTTCACAGTAACGAGTCTCAATTCGCTTTTCAATACGGCTCCGATCAACATCTATCGCTATAACAACACCGTCATTCATTGTCACAGCCAATGGCTGAGCACCGCCCATTCCTCCTACACCGGCAGTGACCGTAATTGTTCCCTTCAGAGTGCCACCGAAATGTTGTCTTGCACATTCTGCAAACGTCTCATAAGTTCCCTGGACAATTCCTTGGCTCCCAATATAAATCCAGCTTCCTGCCGTCATTTGACCATACATGAACAAACCTTTCTTATCCAAATCGTAAAATGTACTCCAATTAGCCCAAGCAGGTACTAGATTTGAGTTTGCCAACAATACTCTTGGAGCATCCTTATGTGTGCGGAAAACAGCTATCGGTTTTCCCGATTGAATTAATAGAGTCTCATTTTCTTCAAGTTTCTTAAGTGTCTCAACTATCGATTCAAAAGATTCCCAGTTCCGTGCCGCTTTTCCAATTCCACCATAAACAACAAGTTTATCAGGATGTTCCGCCACTTCCGGATCCAAATTGTTCATCAACATACGAAGAGCTGCTTCCTGAATCCAGCCTTTCGTATTCAAACTCGTACCTCGTGGGGCACGAATCACTTTACTCAATGTTTGACTCATTCTATCTCCTCCTGAGATTGAAAAATTGTATTTCTTACGGAAATCATATAATGATCCGGTCGCTCAATCTCTAGACTATCTTTCGAATGTTTTCAACATTTTGCCTTACTTTATTTATAGTTTAATTTTTTCTTTCATTTTTTGTCTTTTCTAGGTTTTTTTGCGTTTTCCACTGCTTTGGGGATTCACCGCTGATTGCCTTAAAAACACGGCTGAAATAATTAGGATCCTGATACCCTATAATGTAGGCAATCTCGGAAACAGTTAAATCGTCATTGAGTAAAAGTTCTTTAGCTTTCTTCACCCTAAGATGAGTTAGATACTCTACAAACGTCATATTCATAACTTTCTTGAAAAGGTGACTGAAATAATAAGGACTCCTTTTTATTTCCTCCGCCACTTGCTCCAAGGTGATGCTTTTATTGTAATTTTCGTTGATAAAGTCCAGGGCTCGTTCGATCACAATATGTTGAACAGGGAAAACATGAACATCTGAAATTTTGGTAAAGTATTCTTTTAGCTCAGTTACGATTTCGTCAGCCGACTCACTGCTCATAATTTTTTGGCTGTAATCCAGAAACGACGCGAATTGATGCTTTTCATTGGGCACAAACTGTCTAAGCATTCGTAAAAGAATATAAATTAAAGACAATTTGTAATAGACGGGCAGAATTCCGCTAGTTTTCATATGATTCAGGTTGTTTTCCATTTGAGTCAACACAAACTGGAGATTGTCCTTGGAAAGCGCTTCTTCATCAAATGGGTCATCGATCTCGTCGAGAATATTTCTGTTAAAAACCTGCGGATAATCTGCGTAATGAGCCACTTTGCCTTTGTAGTAATAAAATTCCAATGAAAGAAGAATCTTTGCTTCTTCATAAGAATGATACAAATGCATGGGATTTTTATATTCACTGCCGCAAGCAATATAAAGGGAGTAATCGGACTGTTGTTTCACCCAATCATACAACTGAAACCCCAGTTCCTTCACAATCGCAACGGTTTCTTGTTTTTGTTCCCCTTTTTTCGGTGTATACAAAACAACGAAATCATCATGGGTATGATGGAAAATCAATCCCTTTTCGTTACAAAATGATTCAACAACACTTTTCACTTGGGATAAAATTTGTTTTTTCCATAGATCACTCTTATTTCTGATCAGTTCATTTAGATGGCTTACCTTTGCCATCATCACTACGCTTGGCAGGGAATGATAACCAAGCTGATTTGCCTGTTCCCATACTTCCCGCAAATTCGTGACTTGTCCTGAGATGAGGTTCGCAATCCATTGAGTTCTTAATTTTTCTATTTCCTCATGTGGATGTTTTATGATTTTCTTTTCCACAATATTTTTAATAGCGTCCATTAAAGACTGGATGGATAATGGTTTGACAAATAAACGGTACATCCCAACTTCCAAGCACCGTACCGCTGTTTCAAATTCTTTTCGTTCAGTAATTCCTATTACTGTTGACTTATTTGCTAGATTCGATAAAACATGCCAATGTTCATCCGGCAGCATATCAATATTAAGCAGGATTAGGTGATACTCTCCGCTTTCCGTTGCAGCCAAAAACTCAGATGGAGTGGACACTTCAATATACCGGTCAATTGCAAGGTCCGAGCTGTCAAACATCCATTTTAATCCGTTACGTTGAAATTCACTTGTTTCTGCAACCAAAACATCCATGAGGCTCCTCCTTACTGATCCCCCAAGCCTAACCCGAGCTGCTTTGCTTTCCTTTCCGCAATTTCGTAACCCGCATCCGCATAGCGAATAATACCGACACCTACGTCTCCAAGGAAAATATTCCGGAATCTTTCCGCCAAATTTGTACTCCCATCTGCCACAATGCTCATTCCAGCGTGAAGCGAGTAACCAACGCCAACTCCTCCTCCGTGGTGAAAACTGACGAAAGTTGCCCCGTTGGCCGTATTTAAAAGAGCGTTTAAAATTGGCCAGTCCCCAATCGCATCACTGCCATCCTTCATCCCCTCAGTTTCTCTCAACGGAGACGCTACTGACCCTGCATCCATATGATCGCGTGTAAACATAACAGGTGCCTTCAGTTCCTTTCTCGCCACCATCTCATTTACCTTTTCAGCGATCCAAATCCTTTCCTCGGCCTTCATCCAGCATACCCTGGCGGGAAGTCCCTGAAAACGTACATTTGCCTGGGCATACTCGATCCAGTGTCTAATCTTATCATCTGAAGAAAAATGGCTTACCAGTACCTGATCAATCTTGTAGATATCATTCGGGTCGCCGGAAAGAGCAATCCATCGGAATGGACTGTACCCTTCACATTGCAGTTCTCGAATATAGGAAGGGATAAAATTGGGAAATGAGAACGCCTCCTGGAGCCCGGCAGCGAAGGCTTGTTGACGGATGTTGTTTCCGTAATCGAATACGATCGAACCTCTTTCCATAAATCCAATCATAGCTTTCAGATGTTGGACGACGGTATATTTTGCATCCTGCAGATACATCTCAGGAACCTGCTTTCGAATACGGTTCGCATGTTCCACTGTATAATCCGAAGGAATATAACCGTTCAATAAATCATGCGCTGATGTTTGATCGGTGACAACATCCGGAATAACCCCTCTGTTCAGAAGCTCTTGGTAAACATCGGATGCATTTCCAACCAAGGCCACGCTTAGAGGATTCCGATTTCTCAATGCGCTTTCAATATAAGTCAAAGCGTCATCTAAATTATCGGTGGCTACTTCACAGATATTGTACTTAATGCTCCTCTCTACTTTCATCGGATCGATTTCAACAACAAGAGAGGCTCCCCCGTTCATTTTAATGGCAGTCGGCTGGGCACTTCCCATTCCGCCAAGACCACTGGTAAGAATCCACTTACCTAACAAAGAACCTTCAAAATGCTGCTGGGAAATTGCATGAAATGTCTCATACGTTCCCTGCAAAATTCCTTGAGTGCCAATGTAAGACCAGGAACTGGCAGTCGACTGTCCGTAGATTGTAAGTCCCTTATTCTCCAACCGGCGAAATTGAGTCCAAGTGGCAAAAGCGGGAACAACAACCGAATTCACAGCAAGAACCCGCGGCGAATTCTCAAATGTTCGGAAGACGGCTACAGGTTTACCAGACTGGATCAGTAGAGTTTCGTCATCTTCAAGTTGCTCTAAAGTAGAAAGGATCTTACAAACGGCTTCCCTGTTTCGAGCAGCTTTTCCGGTACCGTAAACAACAAGGTTCTCCGGATCTTCCGCAACGTCCGAATCAAGGGTATTCACCAGCATCCGCAAAATCCCTTCCACTTGCCAATTCTTGCAGCGAAGCTGCTCATCAGTAGAAGAATGTAATTCTTTCATCACCGTTCGTCCTCTCGCAAATCTTCAATCTATAGTTGGCCTACTTGTTCTTCAATTGCCTGAATCCAGCTACCGTCTTCAACCACAGAAATCATTTGGTGAATGTCAGGATAAAAAACCCTGTCTTCAATCCAAGCGGAAACTTTTTTTCTTATTAAACCATAAACGAATTCTGTACCTTTCCCAAATTTTAAAGGACGGTGAAATTCCAATGCCTGAGCTGCCGTCAGGAGTTCAATCGCAATTACCTTTTGAGTATTTCGGACCACTTGGCACGCTTTAAGCGCAGCAGGTGTTCCCATACTGACGTGATCCTCCTGATAAGCTGAAGTCGGAATGGAATCTACCGAAATTGGATGAGAAAGAACCTTGTTTTCAGCCACTAAGGAAGCTGCTACATATTGCGGAATCATAAAACCCGAATTCAATCCGCTTTTCTCCACCAAAAAAGCGGGTAATTCGCTCACATGAGGATTGATTAAACGGTCAATCCTCCGTTCAGAAATGTTCGCCAATTCAGTTACCGAAGCTGCCAGCATATCCATCGTCAATGCCAACGGCTCACCGTGGGCGTTGCAGGCGGACACCGAGATACCACCGTCTCCATCATCAAAGATCAACGGATTATCTGTTGCGGAATTCAACTCGGTACGAACGATTTCGGCTGCATGTTCAATCTTGTCTCTGCAGGCTCCATGGACCTGAGGGATCGAGCGAATACTGAGTGCATCCTGAACCCTGTACTCTTTATATTTTTCTGTAATTTCACTTCCATCAGACAAACGGAGCAAATTATTGGCTACCTTTACCTGTCCCTTAAACGGACGAACTTTATGAACCCGATGATCATAAGCGGATTTGTTTCCCTTTAATGCCTCAAAGCTCATGGCTCCCGCGATATCCGACCACTTGGCAAGATTGATGGAATCATAGATTGTGAGAGCACTGATTCCGGTCATACAAACCGTTCCGTTGACAAGCGATAACCCTTCCTTTTCCTTTAAAGAAAGAAGCGGTATCCCGGATCTGCTCATAGCTTCCTTGCCCGACATCAGCTGTTCATTACAATAGGCCTGACCAAGTCCAATGGCTACTAGAGAAATATGGGCCATATGGGTCAAATATCCAACAGAACCTTGAGAAGGAACCCAAGGAGTTACCCTTTCATTGAGCATGCGGATAAGCGTTTCCACCGTTTCCAGGGAAACACCCGAATGCCCCTGGCTGAAGTTTACAACGGCACAAAACATAATCGCCCGAACTTGATCTTCAGGCAGAGGATTCCCTACCCCACATGCATGACTCATGATCACGTTTCTTGAAAGAGCAGAGGATTGCTCGGCCGTAATTCGCACCTTACAAAGGTCGCCAAGTCCGGTGGTGACCCCGTAAATCACACGCTCTTCGGAGACAAATCGATCAACCAGCGCACGACATTTCTTTATTTTCTCAGCTACAAGAGTCGATAACTCAACTCTCGCACCGTATCTGGCAACAGCCACGATATCTTCAATCTTCAGGTCGTCCCCATCTAAAAGAATAATTGATTTTCGCATCGATTCTTACTTCATCCTTAAGATGTTTTGTTGATTGTGAGGCAGTAACAACTCTTGAATATGGGAAAGACTTAGATGTCCTATGATGTACTCATTTTCATCGAGCACAAAAAGGACTTCCGCCCCCGTTCGCAACATCGTGGCCAGAGCCGATTTCAAGTCACTTTTTTCTGAGATTGTGATGGTCTTTTCGTATGTCTTTGTTTTGTTTGACTTTTCCATCGCAGCTTTTACGTTAATCAGACTGATTTGTCTGATTATATCGTCTCCGCCAATAAGGTCTTTCACAAAATCATTATGGGGATGAGCAATAATGTTGAGAGGCGTATCGTACTGAACAACTTCTCCATCTCTCATAATGATAATTTTGTCTGCCAGTCTTAAAGCCTCATCCACATCGTGGGTAACAAACAAAATGGTTTTGTGAAGTTTCTTTTGAATATGGATTAATTCATCCTGCAGCTTTGTTCTGGTTATTGCATCAATGGCTCCAAAAGGTTCGTCCATCAACATAAACGGCGGATCCGCCGCTAAAGCTCGGGCAAGTCCTACCCGTTGTTGCTGTCCACCGGATAACTGGCGGGGATATCTTTTCCGATAAATTTTCGGATCAAGATGCACCAATTCCAGGAGTTCATCAATTCGATCATCAATCTTTTGTCTTTCCCAGCCTAACATTTCAGGTACAACCGCTATATTTGCCTCAACTGTCATATGAGGGAAAAGGCCGCTTTGCTGAATAACATAGCCGATTTGACGTCGCAAGTCATTGACCGGTACTGTCTTGGTATCCTTGCCATTCACAAGTATACTTCCTTGTGTTTGTTCGTAAAGTCGATTCACCATCTTAAGAAGGGTTGTTTTTCCGCATCCGGAACTTCCAAGAAGAACAACAAATTGACCCGCTTCCACTTCAAGACTTACCTTGTTAACAGCCGGTCTTTCACTGCCCGGATAGAATTTGGTAACCTGTTGAAATACAATTCCGCTCATTCCTTTTCCTCCTTAAAATGGGGGACCTCCCAAAACTGTTCGGTCCCCTTTTTCCCCATCCGGTTTACTTAATAATCCCGTTTTGCTTTAAGAACTGTTTGGCCACTGCCGCCGGCTCCTCTTTGTCCCCATCTACTTTCCAATTGAGGGAAGCCATAACCTGATCGGTCAACAAGGCATTTACTTTATTAATAATTTCCCCCACTTCAGGATTATTTTTTAGTACGTCGCCTCTCACTTGGGGTGCAACATGATAGGGAGGCCAAAATTTCTTATCATCTTCCAGAGCTACCAAGTTATATCCGGCAATCTGTCCATCCGTGCCAAACCCGATGGTTACATCGACCTGGCCGCTTGTTAACGCTTTATACTTTAGACCAATATCAAACAGTTTGGCCGATTTAAATTGGAATCCTCCGTACGTCTTCTGCAACCCAGGCAGTCCGTCCGCTCTCTCCGCAAATTCCGGGATCAATGCAAAGTTTAGTTCGGAAGCTTTCGTGGCCAGATCCGACAATTTTTTCAGGTTATACTTTTCTGCCGCTTTTTTAGTAGTCACAAGAACATAAGTATTGTTAAACTGAGTCTTATTAAGAACCTCAATATCCCATTTTTCTTTATAGCCTTTCTTCACCGCTTCATAGACAGCATCCCCGTCACTTTTCGGTTGGTCTTTTAAGATGTCCATTAAAGCAGTGCCCGTGTATTCAGGATAAAGATCAATTTGACCGCCTTTTAATGCTTCGAATGCTACCAGTGTGCCGCCTAAATTCAGTTTCCTCTCCACAGGATAACCAGCCGCTTCCAGAGCTTGTGAGTAAAGCTCACCCAAAATGTATTGCTCAGTAAAATTCTTGGAACCAACTTTAATGGTCGGTTTATTTCCTCCATTTTTTGCAGATGAACTCGCGGAAGAATTAGATGCAGGGCTGCTACCGGTATTTCCACATGCGGTTGTGATAAACACAAGAACAAATATCAAGCAAATCGAGAAAATCTTTTTACTGATTGACTTCATTTTGACTTCCCCCTTTTTTTGTAAACATTATGTTGCAGGCGGGAGGGTTAATTTTTCAATCCCACCAAAAATCACTTCAGCCATTAAAGCCAGAATCGCTACCGGGATCGCTCCCACAAGCAGCATGGAAGGTTGGGCTAACGCAATTCCGTTAATAATGAATTCTCCAAGACCTCCTCCACCGATAAAAGCTGCCAAGGTAGCGCTGGCAATCACCTCAACAGAAGCCGTTCGGATACCCGTAATTATTACAGGTAAAGCTAAGGGGATTTCGACTGTCCGAATCACTCTCGCTTTATCCATCCCCATACCATAAGCGGCTTCAATAATACTTTTGTCTACTTCGTTAAATGCTGTAATCGTATTGATGAGAATCGGAGGACATACCAGTAAAGCCAGAGCAATCAAGGAGGGAGTAAATCCAATCCCCACATAAGGCATCGCAAGCGCGAGAACCGCCAAGCTTGGAATAATTCTTCCAATGTTAATCGCATTCAGAATGACCATGGATCCCCTTTTTTTCTTCACCAGATAAATTCCTAACGGGACACATATGAGAATCCCTATAACAACAGCAATAAAACTTAATGAAAGATGAACATAAATAGCGTGCCAGAAATCTCCTGTGTTCTGTATAACATACTGATAAGCATCAATGAAGATTTCCAAAAGTCTGTTCCCTCCCTTCCTTTTATGAAGCGGGTTTCATTTTTCTTGCAACGATTCGAAAGAAGATATCTGTCATAATGGCAAGAATCGCCACTGCAATTGTGCCGGCAACGATTTTCCCGGGATGGTCTTGGTAAATTCCTTCAAAAATCAATTCACCCAATCCTCCCGCATTGATGTAAGCGGCAATTGCACCAATTCCTATCATGGAGACGGTTGCGATTCGAATCCCTGCTATCACTACCGGTAAAGCCAGCGGCAACTCAATCTTCCATAAGATCCGCCATTTGCTCATCCCCATTCCTTTGGCAGCCTCAATCACAGCCGGTTCAATTCCGCGTATCGCCGTAACTATATTACGAACTAAAATCATTTGGGTATAAGCAACCAATGCGGTTACCGCAGGCTTAAAGCCCAAATCCAGGAAAGGAATCAGCAGTGCAAACAGAGCCAGGCTGGGAATGGTATAAATGACACCAAGAGTTCCAATTATCGGGGTATAAAGCTTTTTAATCCTGGATGCAACAATTCCAAGAGGAACAGCAATCAAAATCGAAATAAGGAGAGATATAGCAACAAAATAAAGATGGTCCACAAAGAGACCCAAAACCCTCTCGAAATTTGAAACTAAATATTTCATTCACAACCTCCTATCTTTATTTGAATGCCATTCGGTAGTTTTCATTATAACGGGCAGTCTGTTTTCAGACCCTAGAATTAAATACGAATTTTTGTACAATTTTGCTTTTTAGTAAGTTAGTTGCCAATGACTCTTCATTTTTTTGCTGTAACCAAGAAGAACTTGCTTTTAATCAAGCAGACGACAAAAAGCGCATTGATTAAAAAATCAAAGCGCCGCTTAATTTTTGTCCCTCTCTTCTCAATTAATAAGATACTTATTCATCTTATACAAAAGACTTTGCCGGGAAATACCCAGTTTCCTCGCAGCAGACGCAGCTTGCCCATGGGATTCTTCCAAAGCTTGAAGAATCATTTGTTTTTCAATTTCTTCTAACTGTTCCGGGAGAGGTTTGGTGTTATTATAGGAAAAAACTCCCGGAATATATGCTTCATGTTTGATTTCCCTCAGTTCTCGCGGAAAGTCCTCAATCGACAATTTTTCATCATGACATAAGACCACGGCTCTTTCAAGTGCATTTTCCAACTCCCTGACATTGCCTGGCCAAGGATAATCGATTAACACCTTCATAATTTCTGAGGAGATCTGATAGTTTTTGTTGTCTCTTCTCCGATGCCGGTTTAAAAATTCTTCCACAAGGACAGGAATATCATCTCTTCTCTCCCGTAACGGAGGAATAGAAATGTCAACAATATTAAGCCGATAATATAAATCTTCCCTAAAGACTCCTTGATCGACCATTTTCTTTAAATCACGATTGGTAGCCGAGATAATCCTTACATCTACATGTTTCGTTGTATTGCTTCCCAAACGTATAAACGATTTTTCTTGCGTGATATGCAGCAGTTTGGCTTGCAAAGATGAGGGAATTTCACCTATCTCATCCAAAAAGATGGTTCCCCCGTCAGCTGCCTCAAACTTTCCTTGTCGACTGGCATTGGCACCGGTAAAAGCACCTTTTTCATATCCAAACAACTCACTCTCCAAGAGTTGTTCAGGAATTGCCGCACAATTAACAGAAATAAAAGGGGCTTTACTTCGACCGCTTAAATCATGAATCATTCTGGCAATCATACTCTTGCCTGTTCCGCTCTCTCCCTCCAGTATTATGGTAGCATTCGTATTGGCTACCCGTTCAACCAGTTGAAGAATTCTTTTCATAGAGGAACTGGAACCGATAAGCCCCTTTGTAAATTCAACATCCTTTAATTTATCCTTCAAAATTTGGTTTTCTTCTTTCATTTTTAACCATTCATAGGCTTTTTCAATAACGATCAAGATTTCATCCAGTTTGGCCGGTTTCACAATGTAATCAAAAGCACCCGCTTTCATTGCGGTAACCGCACTCTCAACATCGCCGTAGGCCGTCATAAGGATAAAAACTTTTTGAGGATACAAAGCCATGAATTCCTGAAGTAACTCGAGCCCGGTTGTATCAGGCAACATCAAATCGAGAAAAACAATATCGATTTCTTTTTCAGCGATTTTTTTACGGGCTTCTTGTCCATTGGCAGCAGTATATACGGTATACCCCTTCTTCGCTAAGGATGAGCTTAGTATCCTTACCAACTTAACTTCATCATCTACCAGCAATATACTTCTCATAGGGAATCACCTTCACGTGTTACCTTTGGTAGTTGAACGAATAAGATCGTTCCGACAGTTTCTGTGCTCGTTGCCCATATCTTTCCATCATGCTGCATAATAATTTCATAAGCGATGGAAAGCCCTAAGCCAGTCCCTTCCCGCTTCGTTGAGAAAAAAGGATTGAAAATCCACTGAAGCTTTGTCGGTGCTATTCCTTTTCCCGTATCCTCAATTTCGACTTCCCAATTCCTTTCATTTCCCTTGACTCGAATGGAAAGAATACCACCTTGTTCCATAGCTTGAATGCCATTTAACAAGATATTCAAAAACACTTGCGTAAGACGGTTCTTGTTCGCATATACGAATGCTTTCTTCACCTCATAATGACGAGAAACAGTTATCTCCTGATCAGTAATTTTTTTCCTCAAATGATGCAGCAATTCATCAAGTATGGCAACGACATTGGTAACCTCTTTTGTATCGTTTTCTTCCCCTTTTGACAACTTCAAAAAATCAGCTAATAATTCATCCATCCGGTCAGAAGTTTCTAAAATGTCATGGATTAATTCAGAAACAAAACCACTCTCCACTTTCAATTCCTTCAGTTCAAGAAGTATTGCTTCCGCAGCTGCTTGGATAATGCTTAAAGGGTTTTTAATTTCATGAGCTATGCCGGCTGTCAGTTGTCCGAGGGAGGCCAATCGTTCACTTTGTCTCAGATATTCTTCCAATTTTTTCACTTCACTTACATCGCGAATGACCAGTATCGCTCCAATGAGTTGGTGGTCTTCACCACGGAATAAGGAAGAATAGATTCTTACCTCGTGCTTCTTTTTATCTTTGTCAAAGATATAGCTCTCGACTTCATCAAATTCTTTACCTTCCTGCAACGTTTTCCATGAAACGAATTCTTCTTTGTTTTCTTTGAACGGGAGATCAATGATAGATTTCCCGATAACCTCTTCTCTTTTGAATAGAGTCAGTTCTTCTGCTCCCCTGTTAAAGGAGGTAATCCTGCCGTCCTTATCTGTGGTGATCACACAATACGGAATCGATTCGAGAGTATAAAATAATCTTCTCTCTTTGTCTCTTAATTCCGCAGCCATTTGTCCCATTGTTCTCGATAACTCTTCGATTTCATCTCTCGTTTGAATAGGATCAAAATTTCTTCGTTTATTTTGATTGTATTCCTTAACCTGTTTGATCAGCCGTAAAATGGGCTTTACCACCCTCGATGTCCCGAAAACGGTGAGAGCGACAGCAATAAGTAAAACAATTATAAATCCTTGCAGTAAAAGAGTCGTTACTTGACGGGAAGATTTCATTGCCTGCTCAGTCGGCTCACCCATAATCAGACCGAAGCCACCTTTTGATAAAGGTCTGTAGGCAACAATCATTTTTTCATTAAACAGTTGCCCCTCCCACATGCCATATCTTTCTTTTTGCAAGTAGTTTCCGATCGGATGATCCTTTAAAGAAGAGTTAATCAATTCCACATTACTATGGCCGATAATTGATCCTTGTCTATCTATGATCGCATTCACGCCAAGTTCTCGAATCTTTAATTCTTTCAGGTAATCAGAAAGAACATTAAGGTTGACAAATGCTATCACCCCCCCTTTATAAACCCCATTATCATCAATGGCAGGATAGGTGATAGCAAACGTTTTTCTCCCGTCCAGAAGCGTGATCATATCCGAAATATAGTAGGTTTTGCTCCAAGAAATATAAGTTCGTATATGATCAAAACTGAAAGGCTCCGGGGAAACCACGTCAGGTATCTTGGTCAGCAGCTTTCCACCTTCATTAAAAGTTTGAATACTCAGATAAAGAGGTTGCTGGGCGGCGATTCTCTCCATTTCCGATAAATAAAACTTTCGATCCGTTTCTGATTCTTTCAAAACATAAGCAGAGATGACTCTTGTGTCATTCACCATGCTTTGAATCATGTTATCAATTCGTTTGCTTAAAGTTCTGGCAATCAAGTCATCGCGATATTCAATCTGTTCTCTGAACGATGAATTCATCACATGAATCGTCAGCCAATAAAGGAAAGACAAAGTAAATAAAATCACAATCAATGTAAGAAGCAAATATCGCTTTGTCAGCTTTGAGTTAAATACATTCATAATGCCCCTTCACCTTCACTCACGCGATCACTCCCATACGGCGAAGAAATAAAAATCCTGACAGAGCCAGGATTTTTATTTTATTATTTATTATATAATATTTCAGATATTTTAATAAAAAAATATTGGGATCTATTTTTTGGTTATTCAAATAACAAGCGGCTTATAAAAAAATGTTCTTCTGGATAAGATTAATTTCTCCTGATTAAACCACCAGTCCCTTTGAATTGTGGAGAATCTTGCAATCAAAGCCTCCTCCCTGTTATTTGAGGCGACAACGGGCTGATCTAATCCGTAGAGCGGATCCAATGTATACAAAGCGCTTCTGCCTAAGAAGTTCTTCTCTGTTCCTATAAAGTTAGAAACAATGGTATATGCTTGAGCTCCCAATGCAATAACATCCCAAGTTGACATAGCCCCGTCCGGGTACCTGTTAACAGAAATAGTCTGATTGATTTCTAAATCCCTTCCATATTCTCCATGCCAACTCGACGGGACAACTATTAGATCCGCTCTGTTTACTGCCATAACTCCGGCAACCTCAGGAAAAGCAGCATCATATCCAATCATGATCCCGATTTTACCGAGTTTTTTTGCTGAGAAAACGGGAATCTTGGTTCCAGGAGCTGCCCAAATTTTATCAGATATATTTAAGTGTGTCTTTCGGTATACCCCTTGGATTTCTCCTTCTGGAGTGACAAGCCCAGCAGAATTATAAAAATGATTATTTTCTTTTTCAATGAATCCAAAAACGAGGTGTAAGCCAAATTCCACCGCAACTTTAATTAATTCTTTTACGTAACGACCATTTATTGTTTCGGCTAATTCATATATTTTCGTTTTACTCAGATTGTCCGTGCAGCCCGTAAGAGATAATTCGGGCAATACTACCAGATCTAACTTTCCATTGTCAAAACGGGTCTTTTCCACTGCATTCGAAATCAGATTCTTGATCTTAACCAGGTTTGCTTCTTTATTCCCTGTAACTGGCTCGTATTGGATAGCTGCTGCCGTTATATCATGAGATTCAGTGTTCTTGGTAAAATCCCACGGAGCAATATAGAGCATTAAGTCTTTATAAAGTTCCGGTCTTCTTTCGTTTAATCTCTTCTTTGCCTCGTTCTTGAATTTGAACGGGTCTATTTCCGCATAAACAATGGTCGGTTCGTCCAGATCCTCATCTGGTGAAGCTATATAAACTGCCTCTGCCAGTTTTTCTCCGTAAGGGGACCATACTGCGCTGGCACCCACCATATGAAATCCATTCTCCGTATTCGATCTGTTGGCACTTACAACGTATAATCCGTTTGTTTCGGCCCTTGCTTGCAGAGTGGAAATCGTTTGTGCTGTCGAATTGGTCAGAAAAACGAGAATATCAGCTCCTTTTATTGCAGCTAAACGGGCGGATTCAAAATAAACGGAGTCCATACATATGTTAATCGCAATCTTGCCTACTTCTGTGTTAAATACAGGAATCTCTAAATCTCCCCAGGCAGCCCAGTGTTCCTCAGTCTCCCATTGATGAATTTTTCTATACTTCCCGATATATCCTTCAGGTCCAATCAATGCTGCTGAGTTGTAATAGATCCCGGTCTCTTCATCAGCCTCAGGCATTCCAATCACAATATAAGTTCCATATTGCTTTGCAATTTTTTCAAAATCATTCGTTGTCACCCCTGGTATGGTGTCTACAAATGGTTGAATCGCTTCCCGATCCCGATAAAAATAACCCGTTGTAGCCATTTCAGGAGTGACGATCAGTTTCGCTCCACTCTTAGCTGCTTCAGTAACTGCATGAATGAGATTTTTTACATTTTGATCTCTTTCGTTTAATTTGGGATTAAACTGAATGCAAGCTGCAACAAATGGTTTCCTGGATTCAGCCATCTCCATTCCCTCCGCTTAACGTAATCCACATGCTTCCGCTAACACATCAACAAGGTGTAAAGCTTCCACTTGTTCCAAACATCCCTGTCTTTCAACCCCTAATCGCATTTGCAACAAGCAACCGGGGTTGGCTGTGACAACGGTAGTGGCTCTTGTCGCTTTGAGCTTCTCCATCTTTTCATCGAGAATTTTCATCGATTCTTCAAAATGCAGAATGTTGTAGATGCCGCCGGAGGCGCAACACAGGTTGCTGTCTTCCATTTCAATAAAAATCGCCCCTGGAATGGACTGTAATAAGTGTCGAGGCTGCTTGTACACCCCTTGCACATTTCGCAAATGACAAGAATCCTGATAGGTGATAACTCCATTCCATTCCTTTTTGAAAGGGAGGGGACCGTACTGCACAAGAATTTCACTGATATCTCTTGACTTGTTGACAAAGTTTTTTGCTCTGTGCTGCCATTGTTCGTCGTTTGCCAGTAGGTGGTCATATTCACGGAGTATCGCGCCACAACCGCCGGCATTATTCACATAATATTCGGCCCCTGATTGTTCAAACGCTTCGATATTGGCTTTCGCCAGTGTCTTTGCATGATCGGTCATTCCTTGGTGGGCGTGCAGAGCACCGCAGCAATTTTGCTTTTCCGGAATCAGCACTTCACAACCCGCCAAAGTAAGAAGGTCAATCGTAAGGCGATTGGTTCGATACATCATTGCATCCGTCACACAACCAGCAAAAAAGGCAACGCGTGTTTTTACTTCTCCCTTGGCTGGAATGATTTCACCCCATTGATTTCGTTTGATCGGGGACTCTAGCGGAGGGAGCATCTTTTCAAATTGGGCCATCGGTTCCGATATTTTATTGAGTATCTTTGTCTTACGGACAATTTTCGCCAAACCTGTCTTTTGATACAACCAAACAAAGTTCCCGATTGCCCGCAATCGCTTGGGATGAAGGAATAAATGGGATAGGGCCAGCCTTTTTGCTTTATCCATCCAAATCTCATTTTTCTTCTCAACTTGCGTTTCCGCGATGACTTCTTTGGCAGCTTCCAATATATGACCATAGGGCACACCAACGGGACAGGCTATTTCACAGGCTCGACACCCTAAACATAAATCGATAGGTCCTGCCAAGTGATCCAGAACGTTAATTTTTCCTTCTGCCGCCAGTTTAACGAGGTTTATTCTTCCACGGGGCGATGCTGATTCTTTCCCCATTGACTCATACGTCGGACAAACAGGTAAACAATAACCGCATTGTACGCATTTGTTGGTTGCATCATAGGTTAGATCGAATAACTGTTGGTTCATTTATGTTAACACCACCTTGGTTTGACCCGGTTTCGGAAATATCTTTCCAGGATTTAAAATGTTGTTCGGATCCCAAGCTTGTTTGATCTTTTTCATCATCAGCAAACCAATCTCACCAAGTTCCATCTCCATGTATGGGGCTTTTAACGTTCCGATCCCGTGTTCTCCAGAAAGAGTGCCACCTAATGAAACTGCCGTCTCAAAGATTTCGCTTACCGCATCTTCCACACGTTTCATCTCCTCCACATTCCGTTTGTCAGTTATGATGTTCGGATGGAGATTCCCGTCTCCGGCATGACCAAATACGACAAGATTCAGTTGATATTTTTCACGGATCTGTTTCAATCTCTCCATCATTGCCGGAATTTGACTGCGGGGGACGGTGGCATCCTCGGAAATCTTGGTAGGTCCCATTTGGGTAATAGCGGGAGATACCATTTTTCTCGCATTCCAGATTTCCAGACGTTCCGCTTCATCTTTCGCAACTCTTACACTGGTTGCCCCTTGTTCATAACATAACGCTTCACATTTGCGTATTTCTTCTTCAACGGCGATCGGATGTCCGTCAACTTCAATGATGATCAATGCCTCTGCATCGACGGGGAGACCGCACGGTTGGTAATTCTCAACCGCTCGAATACATGCATTATCCATCAGTTCCATTGCAGCTGGTAAAATTCCTGACGATAGAATTTTGGTAATCGTGTGACCTGAGTCAACCAAGCGATTAAAAGCAGCCAGTAACGTTCTTCTTGCTTGCGGTTTTGGAATTAAGCGCAAAATCGCTTCCGTAACAATCCCCAACGTTCCTTCTGAACCAACGATGAGGCGCGTGAGGTCATACCCCGTTACATTTTTTACAGTCTTACCCCCCGTTCGAATGATCTCACCGGTTGGTGTAACGACTTCCAAACCAATCACATATTCTTTTGTCGTTCCGTACTTAAGCCCCTTAGGGCCACTGGAATTCTCAAGCAAATTCCCGCCAATGGTGGAAACATGGGCACTGCTCGGGTCAGGCGGATAAAACAAGCCCGCTTCTTCCGCTTTTTTATGAATATCTGCCGTTATCACACCAGGAGAAACGATGGCAAGCAAATTCTCCGGATCAATAATGAGTTTTTGTTTGAAACAGGACATATCTAAAACCATCCCGCCTTCAACCGGCAGGGGCCCCCCGCTTAACGAAGTGGCTGCCCCCCTTGGGTAGACCGGAATCAGGTATCGATTGGCAAGTTTGATCAACTGACTGATTTCTTCAGCATTGTTGGGCTGAATAACAATGTCCGGCAAATATTCGCCAAAGGAGGCATCAAAGCTGTACGAATACCGTTCTTGTAAATCCAGCAGAATGCGTTCTTTTGGGATCATCGCTCGAATTTCCTTGAGAATCTTTTCCTCCATCCCGGTTTCATCCTTTCATGACTCTAAATTCCCAGCAAATGTTTCGGATTCTGCACAATCATTCGTTCAATTTGAGGTTCAGAAATGCCGCATTTCAAAAATTCTCCAACAAAGTTGCTCAAAGCTTCGATCGGAGGAATATTATGCGCTTGGCCATAATCTGTCACCATAACACACGACTCGACACCCAGGCGTTTCACACTTTCCGCCATTTCCTCAACGGTAATGTCGTTAAAATCCCCGCTGCAGGCGAGATAACATTTTTCTAGAAGGGCTCCTTTTTTTGCCAATTCTGTCTGTAAATCGAATGGTACACGGGCTATCCCTAAATCTGTGTGCTGAATCAGAATTTTTTCTACTTTGTGCTCCTTGGCCGCATCAACTAACACCATCACTTCTTCCGGATTCAGATGACCTGTTGCCAGAATGATATTGGACTCTGCAATCAATTCGAGAATTTCATGGACCTGAGGCAATATCCTTCTGTTTTCATCCCAAATTTCCAGACCCTGTTCAGGATGCAATAATGGACGTTGAGTGTTGAAGAAGCGTGTTTTCTTTTGACCAAAGTGGCAGCAATGCTCTTTTGATGAAAAGGTTGGCATCCAAATGATTTTGGCGCCCAGACGAATAGCAGCATCGACTGCTGCTGGTGACAACCCCCCGGTAAAAAAGTTGCAAACCAATCCCCCGTATATATGCAAATGAGGTTCTTTGGCTCGAAGAAGCGTGGCTCGATCTACAGTTTGTGCTTCGTGAGCTTTCAGAACCACCCCCGCCATGCCGGCGGCTTTTACATCTTCTATTAACTCCCAATCTGTTTGCTTTCGTGGAAAAAGACTCGGATAGCTATGGCAATGCAATTCAATGGCACCTTTTAACAGCGGATGAAACGATGACATATCTGGATCTCCTCTCAAAAACACTATTTCAAATTTTTTACGCAAAGATTGTGCCAAGTCGGTGAACAGAGAATGCACCTAGCCATTGGTTCGCTAAACCAAACGAGCAAGGTGCATTTTTTCGTTGAGAACTGCTTACACACAAGCTTTTTCAGGTTTGGCCAAGGCTGCTGTACCTAAATAATCCCCAAAGAATTCCTGAAGTTTGCCAACCAGTTCTTGAAAAACAGGATGTTCGTGATACATAAAGTCATTGTGTTTGCCATCAATCAGATAAAACTGTTTAGGTTCCCGTGCAGACTCATATAAGGACACAGATTCATCCAACGGATGCAACAAATTGTCTTTTCCATGAGCTACAAAAAGAGGCGTTGGTGAGATGTCAGCGACTGCTTTCTCCGCATTCATCCCAATAATGGATTCTGTGAATTGCAAAGCAGTCTGCTTACCAAAGGGTGAAAGAGGCGCTAATTCTTTATTCACGTAATCTTCAGTAGCAGGGTCTAGGGGATAATGAATAAATGGGTCCGCTAATAATGATTGCCCGGTCGTAACACGTCGAATCCGGTCTTCTTCAATTGTTTTCAGTATGTTGTTCCAGTCAACATACGAATGAATTGATTTTAGCCATCTCTCTCCATTGAAAAATCCATTTAAAGCTGCCACAGCTTTCACGCGTTTGTCGGCTGCAGCTGCTCGCACAACATTGGATGCTCCCATTCCCCAACCGATAAGTCCGATTCGCTCGGGGTCTACTTCCTCTTGGATTTTCAGGAAAGTAATGGCATTCTTAATATCCTCTACTTGTTCCTCCAGAATCACTCTGCCCTTAGGTCCTTCACTATTCGCAAATCCCCGATAATCAAATCCCAAGCACACATAACCGGCTTCTGTTAGATTTCGGGCAAAAAGACGCGGATAAAATTCATTGAACCCATTATATCCTGAATTTGGAATAATCGCCGGCCTTTTTTCCCCAGGTTGATAATCATCAGGCAGGTATAAAGTACCGTCCAATTTGTACCCTTCACTATAAAAACTGATCTGACGCTCTTGCATGTGTTCCGCCTCCTAAAAATATGGAAATTGAAAAGACACAGGGATGTTTCAGTCTGATGAAAGCATTGCTGTCAGTTCTCTTATATCATTTAACTCCTCTATACAATCCAGTAGCTCAAGTAATTCTTCGCTTTTTCTTTTTCCTACTATTGGTTTTGTTAGCCAAATAAACTTATCTCTCTTCTCTGCTTTTGTTAAGGGATAATCAAAATCACCTCTCGCTTGCATGACGGGGGAAAGATAATGGCCGCCGTAAGATGTATAGATTTCTATCTGACTTAGTGCCTTTTCTGGAAATTTCCCGTCGAATTGGGGATTTATCAGGGTTTCTATTTTATCCATAATATTCAAGATCTCTTTGTTTTCTATCTCCTCTAGTACTTGTTTTGGCCCCACTTCACCAAAAACAAGATAAGCGGCTGCAGGAAAAGAAAGGTTGTACTGAGCTTCTTCCGTATTCCTGGGGTACCGATGGGACAATCTCGCGGACTCACTAAATGTGTGAATCACGATTTTTTCAACAGAGGTATACGAGATACTGTGCTGCTCCGTAATATACCTTATCGCTTCTATTGCACTCTGTGCCCACCGACAACAAGAATGAGGTTTAAAGTAGAGATGCTGGATTCGGTAATACCTTCCTAATTCATTGGTCAATTCTTCTGCTAGTTCACTTGAAAACAATGAAGGAATACCCGTAAATCCATCTTTCGCCAGATATGCAGAGCTAATGCCTGTCATGCTTCCCCATCCAATACCGTCTTTCACCATAGAAGGATGGTCGATGCACCTCATCATGGGTGAGTAAGTTGAATGATACTCTGCTATCCCCAAGGCATGCTCCAGCGAGGAGGCAGATAATCCAATAATTCTTGAAACACCTGCAGCAGCTCCAAGTGCCCCCCAAGAACCGGTACAATGGTATTCCGGCCGTAGTTCATGGGCCAGAATTCCCGCTCTTATCCCTACCTCATATCCTATAAGAAGTGAAGTCAAAAATTCCTCTCCGGTCACTCCGTACTCTTCCGCTGCAGCAAGTACGGCTGGGAAAATAACAGCACCAGGATGCCCTTTTACCAATCGATGCCCATCATCAATGTCCAACGCATTCGCCATAGTAGCGTTAACAAGGGTAGCTCCTGTTGGTTTCAGTTTTTCAGATGCCCGAAAAACCGTACTGCTTCCCCTGCCCCATTGGTGCGAAGCAAAGTTCTTAACAATCTTGCCTGCTTCGGTTTGGGAACCTGCGATTGTACTGGCAACAATATCGATTAGAGCTTCTTTTACAGAGTGGATTGCATCCGGATTGCATGTACCCAGTGACTCAGTCTCGACGTATGATAGCAATTTTTCTATCTTTGCCGCCATGTTCATCTCCGTCCTATTTGATCAATTTCTGGGAAACAAGCCACTCTCTGGCAACTTCCGCGACATCTTTGTGTTCTACATCCACTGAGTGATTTAACTTCATCATGGTTTCTGTGCTTAAACGGGTTGCTACATCATTGAGAAGGTCAGACAACTCTTTGTTCTTGTCCAAAACTTCTTTTCTAACGACCGGTGCTGCGTTATAAGCAGGGAAGAAAAGTTTATCGTCTTGTAATGTGACTAACTTGAATCCTTTAATCCGTCCATCAGTGGCAAATCCTACAGATACATCAATCTGCCCGTCTTTCAATGCATTGTACAGTAATCCGGTGTCCATTTTTACAACATTCTTCGGCGGAAACTGGAACCCATACTTTTTCTCCAATCCTTTAATACCATCTTCTCGCGCATAAAATTCGGCATTAGAGGCAAATTTGATCTTATCTGTATTTTTCTTTACATAATCTGCAAGATCAGAAATCGTCTTGATGCCCAGTTCATTCGCCTGTTGTTCCCGCATCATGATAGCGTAAGTGTTGTTAAAATCAGCCTTATTCAACCAGACCAAGTTCTTTTCTTTGTCTTTTTCTTTTACCTTTTGATAGGCAACGTCAGGGTTTGTTTCAACAGGTTGTTTGTTATAAATCACTAATGACGTGCCTGTGTATTCCCAGTAGAGATCGATTTGTCCGTTTTCTAACGCTTGACGTACAACCGTACTTCCCATGTTGCTTGCTTCTTTAACGTCGTATCCTTTCTCTTTCAAGTAAATAGAGGTGATTTTCGATAGAATATGCTGCTCGGTAAAATCTTTTCCTCCAACAGTGACCTTTCCCTTGCTGTCAGTTCCAGATAGAGCATTCGGTTGGGTTGTGGTCTCCGGTTTGGATGCGCCACAAGCCGCAAGCAGCATCATAGACAGTGAGAGCATCAAAATTTTGATCCCAATTTTTTTGATATTCATTTGCATCGTGAGTCCCCCCAATTGTTAAAGTGTTTCCAAATTACGTTGTACCCCTCTGGGGATTATGATTTTTTCGAATTTTCCTAATAGAAAATCAATTATAACTGCCAAAAGGGTAACGGGTAAAGCTCCCGACAACATAATGCCTGTGTCGTATAAAGATATACCGGTAAAGATCAAGTCTCCAAGACCACCTCCTCCAATCAGGAATGCAAGAGCTGCTGTGCCCACATTGATTACGATTGAAGTTCGAATACCTGCCAGAATGGCATATAACGAATTCGGAAGTTCCAGTTTCCAAAGGACTTGGTACTGCGTCATACCCATTCCTTTTCCGGCATCAAGAATGGATCTGTTAACACTTTCAATTCCGGCCACTGTATTTCGTAATATGGGTAGTAACGAGTAGATCCAGAGAGCAAAAACAGCTGTCATATATCCAATTCCCAAATAACTCATAACAAGCGCCAAAACGGCAAGACTGGGAACTGTCTGACCAATATTCGCAAAATTAATAACAATCCAATCATATTTCTTGAATCTTGGTCTCGTTATAAAAATTCCTAATGGAACAGCAATAGCTACAGCCAACAAGGAAGATAACCCAACCAATTTCAAATGCTGTTGCAATAAATAGATCAAATCATCGGGATGATCCATAATAAACTGAAATGTTCCCGAAACATAAGCCCAGGCAAAAAGAGCACCAATGACAAGAGTCAGTCCTACTCGAATTGTCAATTCCAGTCTCTTTCCTTGCACTAAAATCCCCCCTTAATTTACGATTGATTTCAGTTCCGCGGGATGAATACCTGTAAAGATTTCAAAATCAGAAAGACTCAACAATCCAATTGGACGCTCTTTTTCATCCACAACCCAAACATCACTCGTTGGTGAGGATAGAATCACTGAGAGGGCTGTTCTAAGGTCTGTATTTACCTGCACAATAAAATTATGAAACTCTTTCCTAACTCCTATCCCTTTCTTGAAATGCTCAATTCTGCCTATTAAATCTCTTACAGAAAATAGTGTCAGCCTTTTTAATGCCCTGTCGCTTCCTACAAAGTCTCTGACAAATTCATTTTGGGGGTTCGATAAAATTTCATCAGGTGTTCCATGCTGCATTAATTGGCCAGACTTGAATATGGCAATCGTATCGCCCAGTCGAATGGCTTCGTCAATGTCATGACTCACAAATAGAATGGTCTTTTTCACGTTTTGTTGAATACGTAAGAACTCATTTTGAATATGTTCACGAATCATTGGGTCCAGTGCACCAAATGGTTCATCCATAAGCATAACCGGTGGATCTGCTGCTAACGCTCTCGCTACACCAATCCGTTGTTGTTGTCCGCCGGACAACTCCCATGGGTATCTTTTGCGATACTCATCTGGGTTAAGTCCAACCATTTCCATCAATTCACTGTATCGTTTTTTTGTTTTTACTCTGTCCCAACCCAGCATGTTCGGAACAACACTGATGTTTTCTTCAATCGTCATGTTCGGAAACAGTCCGACTTGCTGAATCACATATCCGATTGACCGTCTCAGTTCAATTGGATTCATCGTATTGATATCCTTTCCGTCAACGTGAATGGATCCACCGCTTATGGGGATTAAACGATTAACCATCCGAAGAAGCGTTGTTTTTCCGCAACCTGAAGGACCAAGAAACACACAGATTTGCCCTTTTTCAACATGAAGATTAATATTGTCTACCGCTTTCACTTGTTTGTTACCGCTTTCATATACTTTCGACACATTTTTAAACTCGATCATAATGGATCACCCCTTTTGTTAGGTTCTAGCTACCTTCGATACTTTGGCTCCCTCGGGGGAAAGTCTTTTTTGAATTTGACCCAATAGAAAATCTGAGGCAATAGCCAATATGGATACAGCAACCGCTCCCACTTGCACCATTGTTTCGTAACTTGTGGAAATTCCCCTTGCAATGTAAACCCCCAGACCACCTGCACCTATATACGCGGCAATTGCTCCGATTCCGATCGTCAAGACAACAGCCATTCGGATGCCTGCCATGATAATCGGTAACGCAAGAGGAATTTCCACTTTGTATAAACGTTCCCATATGGTCATCCCCATACCAATCGCGGCGTCTCGGATATTTGGGTCTACATTTTTAATAGCGACATAAGTGTTTCGGATAATCGGCAATTGGGAATAAAGGATCAAGGCAAGAAATGCCGGTAAAAAACCAATTCCTTGATTGATAATTGACAGGATCGGAATCATGATTCCAAACAGCGCAATACTCGGTATGGTCATAATAATCCCCGCTACCGCCAATACAAGATTGGCAAGTGTTTCTTTTTGTGTGATATAAATCCCAAAAGGTACCCCAAATAAAATGGCAACACCAACAGCCAGGCCTACTAATTGAATATGTGCCAAAGTCATGTGAAGAAGTTCATTCCAGTTGGAATTGATGAACTCTATAATTGCCAAGATAAGCCCCCCTTAAGTTTTTTGAAAAGCTTGATCAATTTCACATCGACAATTTCCTTGCTTAAAAGTAACAGCAAGATCCGTGCCAACCGCTCGCAACAATAAATCGCCGAAAATTTCATCCAAATGCATCTACAGGAGTAAAAAAATTAGACAGAAATGTAAAAATTTTTTTACAAACAATGAGGGAATCAAGGATGCATGGATTTCACTTGTCGATCACTTGGGCATAGAGGAGTATCCCGAAAATCCGATTAAAGAGAACAAACCTCCAGAATGATTTGCTTCCGGAGGTTGTTGTATTTATTGCTGGTTTTTTTTTAATTTTTAATTGTTTGATCGGTTCATCTCGACTATGATTTATGGTAGAGGGAAGGTGAATCTATGATCTTTCTAACTGTTATCCTACCTGTTCTGCTAATCTTCCTTAGCGGGTATGTTCTCCAACGCTCTTTCAAACTGGATCTGAAACCCATATCAACTTTGGCTATCTATGTATTGTCTCCCGCACTTGTCTTTCAGACATTCTATACAACGCCATTAGATATACGACTGTTCTATATCGTCGCAATCTCGTTATTATTACTGATTAGTTTGATTATCGTTACTTTGCTAACAGCAAAATTGTTAAACTACGATAACAAACAGTCGAGTGCTCTTCTCTTGTCAACAGCCTTCATGAACAGCGGAAATTACGGAGCGCCTATCATCCTGTTCGCCTATGGTGCAACAGGGTTTCAATATGCAGTTTCGATGATGGTGTTCCATTCGATCATCATGAGTGTCTTTGGTGTTTATTTCGCTTCAAGGGGACAAAATGGAGCGGGAATAGCCATCAAGACGGTCTTTAAAATGCCATCCAATTACGCGGTGGTTCTAGCTGTGCTTTTCCAACATTTCCACGTTCAAATACCCGATACCTTCAACGAGGCGATCGATCTGGTGGGCAAAGCTGCAATACCAACAGTTATGCTGGTACTGGGAATGCAGTTGGCCAACGTGACTTCCAAATCTCTTGAATGGCCAGGCATTTGTTTGGCGAGCATCATTCGCCTGATCGCCTCCCCCATTCTAGCTTATGGCATCTGTCTGTTTTTCCCGATTGACCCTTTACTGGAAAAAGTAATTGTGATCCTGGCTGCAATGCCGTCTGCTGCCACAACAACCATGTATGCGATTCAGTTCAATACAAGGCCGCAGTTTGTATCAAGCAATACGCTGGTTACAACGGTGCTTAGTTTCGGGACTCTTACTCTCTTGCTCAACATCATGAAGTGAGAGTCCAACCGGGCTGAGCCGAAAGCTTAACATCTCGTTCCTCAACCTGCAATAGAATAGATAATAGGACGAATATTACGCAGAGGGGACATTTTATGGATCGAAAAGCGGTTCGCGGTTGGGTGATGTATGATTGGGCAAATTCGGCCTTTGTTACCACGATGATCGCTGCGGTGATGCCGATTTTTTACTCGGATGTGGCTGGAAAAACGTTGGATAAGACAACGGCAACATCCTACTGGAGTTTCACCCAATCCATTGCGATGTTTCTTGTTGCGGTCATGGCTCCTTTCCTGGGAGCGATTGCCGACATGTCAGGTGCAAAGATCCGTTTCCTTCGTTTCTTTGCCTATCTGGGGATGCTCGCCTCGATTTTGATGGTATTTGTCGGAGAAGGCGACTACATTCTTGCATCCGTGTTGATGATCGTGGGCATGGTCGGTTTTACCGGAGGAAACGTTTTCTACGATGCTATTCTTCCCGATTTGGTTCCACAGGAAAAAAGGGATTTTATCTCGGCCAAAGGGTATGCGTTCGGATATCTGGGAGGGGGAATTCTGCTCGCCCTGAACTTGGCCATGATTATGCAGCCGCAGTGGTTTTTTCTTCCAGACGGAAAAACAGCCACATACGTAACCTTCGCAAGTGTCGGCATTTGGTGGTTTGTATTCTCAACGCCTCTGTTTCGTAATGTAAAAGCTCGTCCCGTTACGACCGGCCTAACGGCATCCGACTACACGAAGACAGGCTTTCGACGGATTCGGAATACGATAAAAGAAGCCCTGAAATACCCTGAGTTGATGAAGTTCTTAATCGCTTTCTGGTTTTTCAACGACGCTATCAACACGATTATTGTCATGGCAGCGATTTACGGCCGCGAAATCGGGATTGAAACAACGGATTTGATTGCCGCGCTTCTCATCACCCAATTCGTAGGGATTCCCTTTACTCTGTTGTTTGGTAAGATAGCGGAACGACTGGGTTCAAAATCTTCTCTTTACATCTCTCTTTTGATCTATGTGACCATTACGGTACTCGGATTTTTTATGCAAAACAGCTTGCACTTTTATCTGTTGGCTGTGATGGTCGGATTGGTTCAGGGAGGGAGTCAAGCTGTGGCTCGTTCCATTTACAGCAGTCTTGTACCGCCGAGCCGGACAGCCGAATTTTTCGGCTTCCTCAGTTTATCGAGCAAATTTGCATCTGTCTTGGGGCCGCTTGTGTTCGGGCTGGTCGGGATTTTCACCGAATCAAGCCGTTGGTCTATTCTTTCTCTCATTCTGTTCTTTGCAATCGGGATTGCGATGCTCACCCAGGTGGATCTTGTTAAAGGCCGACAAGAAGCGCTCAGGTAAGAGGGGCATGATTTTTAGATTATCGGTTTGGCGTATCGCAGCTCCAAACGGTTGCTGCAGGGTTTTCCGGTGTCATAGGAGACATTGCCTATTTTTTCAATTAAACCGGAATCATGATTGACGCCTGCGTCTGACTCTCCGGACACCGTAAGAAAGGAAATTGTCTCCCTTATTACGGCCTCTCCGTCGGAGAGAGCTTTTTCCCACAGATCCCAAAAACTTTCTGTAGAAGTCTCTTCGAGAATTCCCGGGTGGTTCCACATTTCGTGTGCTTCGTTCAGATAGTCCCGATTGGAGTTCTTTCGCTTATACACGAGCGGCTCGATTCTGCCGAATGTAAGCAATCGCTTGAGGCCGGTCGGATCATGAAAAAATCGTTGTGCACGTACCATGTCCCGATAAGCGTCGTTCCAATCCTTGGCCTCGATCCGACTCGCCAGTTCCGGAAAATACTTTCCTGCTATCCGTTGAAACATATTCACGATGTCAGGAGGCAAATGATTCCCGACATCGAACTGCTTCCAAACCGGGGTTTTCCAGGTCTCAATACCCAAGAACTTCTTGGCTGTTAAGGTATCCAGGATGACTTCGAATCGTTGATGATTCCACTTCACATAGCCGGATTTATAATGGATATACGGATGCATATTGCGGTCAAGCACATGATGGGTGAGAAATCCCAGTACGTAAATTACGGCCGCATCGGGAATCGGCCGCCCCTGCAGATCCCGTACCATCTCGACAAGGAAAGGCCCGCAATGTTCATGGTGAATTGCTTCACCAAGACGGTTTACTCTGCGATCCTTTTTCCAAGGCAGGAAGTTATGATAGAACAAAAAATCGGGCCCCTGGCATCCGAGATGAAACAGATTACTCGTGTCCTTTGTTAGCAGTTCTCTTTGGCCGATATTTCGGAGCAATTCCTGCCCAAAAATCAAATGAGTCCAGATATTCGGCATGTTTCCTTCTCCTCGCGGATTGGATCCGCCACCTGTCTTTATGGTTTTGCCCGTTCCATTTCCTCGATCACAGTCATTCTTTCCAGCAAATTCGAGGTGTGGAATTCCCACTCCAATCCGTCAGGATCAAGAAAATTGACAGTTAATCCAACCCCTCGCAGAACCGGCTCTCTCACTATGGGAACATCATTGTCTCGTAAGTGTTGGACCGCTTTTTCAAAATCTTCGGGAGTGACGGTGAGTGCAATATGGTTGACCCCCATCTGTCCGGATACTTCCTGATCAGACGGCTTTTGGGAACTACAAAACCAGGTCGCACCG
Source organism: Effusibacillus consociatus (assembly GCF_042652925.1). NCBI lineage: Bacteria > Bacillati > Bacillota > Bacilli > Caryophanales > Alicyclobacillaceae > Effusibacillus > Effusibacillus consociatus. Next base: position 104,500 of record NZ_JBHSHC010000014.1, on the reverse strand, counting down.
GATTCCAGATAAGCATAATCCGGCCCCTTCCGAACAACTGCCATTCGTAAGATCTTGGTATAAAACCGTAAGGATCTTTCCAAATCCTTCACGAAAATCGTAATATGATTTAACCCATGAGTTTGAAACAACCGATTCCCCTCCAGATCCATTCTATGAATCACGATCCAAAAAGAGACAATTCCTGTGAAAGCCGATCCAGAATTTTTGGCTGATCGATGTTCAGCGCTCTAAGACCGCTCAGAACAACTCCGCAAATCGGTTCATACCTCGGAGTCACGATTCGCACGGCAGGACAATTTTGGCGAACGGTTTCAATCAACTGCTCTCGCACCACTCGGCTTTGGCGCAGCACACCGCCTGAAAGAACCATGTCAAATCCGACTTGCCGCAAATGAAGATTTTCGATCACCGCTAGGGCCATTTTTGCCAATTCGCGGCCGGCCTCCTGGAGAATGCTCCGGGCTTTCCAATCACCTTCTTCTCCAAGCTCACTGATAACTGAAGTTAATGCGGCCACTCGATCAATCGAATATTCCGAGCTGTATACCCACGCCATGAGCTCTTCCGGATTCGATAATGACAACTCTTGAAGAACAGAATCTGAAATTTTTGAGATTTTCTCTCTTCCGTCATACGATTGCAGGACATGTACCAGAGCGGCCTTCCCGATCGCATATCCGCTGCCTTCGTCGCCGATCCGGTGCCCCCAGCCGCCTGCCCGGGCCCGTTTTCCATCTCGAGTGATGCCGCATGCAATCGATCCGGTTCCGCATACCACCAGAACTCCGGTTTCACCTCTGACTGCCCCCAACAGAGTCATAATCCCGTCGTTGTCCAGCAATACCTGCTCTGCTAGAATACCTGACTGTTTTAGTGCTTCCCGGACTACAGTTTCCAGAATGGCCCGATCCTGATCCGTGTCCAGACCGGCCATACCAAAAACGGCGGTTTTTACATGCAGAGGATACTGATCCCGTGGAACGAGTGATGACAAGACTGAGAGTAATGCGGTACCCGTACTGTCTGCCCCGATGTTTTGATGGTTGCAAGCGCCTCCCTGCCTATAGCCCAGTACTTTACCCTGTTCATCGCAAATCACCGCTCGGCAGTTCGTTGCCCCCGCGTCAACCGCCAAAACCGGGATGTGTTTCATGCCTGCTCGCCCCATTTCTTTGCTGTCTCATCCAAGTTCCTTAAGGCTTGCTGAATCTTCTCTCCTTGATCGCCCAACCAGGTAACGGTTTTTCTCCAGGCAGTTTGCCGATCCCCGATCATTCTCATGATCTCCGCAGGTGCAGGTCCACCGGGAAGGGATCGAATGGATACGAAATGAACGGGATCAAGCGCTTTTGCAATCATTTCTTCCCTGACTCCCAATGCACCGCCGAGTACGTGAACGGCAGCCTCATCTACCAGTTGAGGTGTGATCTCATTCGCAGCCAGACCTTTTGCCAACGCCAGCCTTACGGTACGGCTCACGATTGAGTGTGACGTCCTGAACGAAAGATTATATTCCCGAACCAACGTGTCGGCCAATTCGGTGATTGTCGCAAAGCTGGCCTTAGCTCGTTTTAAAAGCAATTCTTTGTTAATTTCAGCTGTCCGGATGACAACAGCCAGCAGACGGTACAATTGATCGGCTAAATCCAGGCTCTTCCACAAATAGGGCTGCATATCGTCCTCCGTATCCACAATATCACCAAAAGGAGTATTGTGGAGCATCGTAAGGACCGTCGCCGTATTCCCTACACCGCTTGAACAAAGGGATCGAATATGCTCAAATGACACTGGGTTTCGTTTTTGCGGCATGATAGAACTGATTTGCACGTAGGGATCTGCCACGACAATAGCCCCAAATTCTTGTGTGGACCAGAGAAGGAGATCTTGAACAAACCGCCCCAAACCAAGAAACGATAATTGCAGTGCAGTGGCGATTTCCCCCAGATAATCAGCCCCGCCTATCGCATCGTAAGAGTTTTCAACCAACCCCTCGAACGCCAGCAGTTCCGCCACCCGCTTCCGATCAATCGGGAAACCGGAGGTAGTAAGTGCAGCCGCCCCAAGCGAACTCCGGTTGCAGGTTTGAAAAGCGGCTTGCAATCGAACGACATCCCGCGATAAGGAATCCACCACTGCCATCAGATAGTGGGAAAGTGTTGTCGGTTGTGCCTGTTGTGTGTGGGTATAGCCAAGCATGATTGTATCCGTGTGTTCTTCCGCAACTGACAAAAGTGCCTCTTGTAAAGTTACCAATGACCGGATGGCAGTTAGCAATTTTTCCCGCAATGTCATTCGATACATGGCCACCCCCATGTCATTGCGGCTTCTTGCCAAGTGCAGGTTCCCCGCAATGTCCCCGACAGATTGCAGCAGCAAATGCTCAACCTGGAAGAACAGGTCTTCAAATTCTCCGGTGTAAGAACCGCTGCGGATTGACTCCTTATCCAATTCCACAATTGCCTTCATGATTTTGTTCGCATCCGGCTGCGATACAAGCCGCTGTTCGGCCAACATGATCAGATGGGCAGCATTGATGGCCATCATTGGTTGAAACAAGTGGTGCTTTGCTTCCTCGTAAGCAGGTCTGAGTACAACTTCCGTATAGGTGGCACCCGGAAATTGGTGTCCTTCACGTGCAAAAATCGTATCACGGTCAACCATAGTTCTCTCATCCCTTTTCGAAATTATGGATTTGCCAACCAATCTTGCAGCAGCTTTGACAGATTTTGAGATGCTTCTTCCACAATTCTTTTTCCGGTGTGGAACGAAGTTTCTCCGATTCGCCCCGTATAACCGTCCCAGGCCTTAGGTGAACGCTCCACTACAACATACGGAAGATTGGAAAATGAGGGAGGAGTTTCAAATTCTTCTTCATCGCCCGTCACATTTACCGCCTCCGGGCACAGCGCCTGTACAGCGGATATTTCATAAGGCCCTCCATGGCCACGGCCACTTCCCGTAAAAACTCCCCAGCTGTTCGATGTCTCGGGGGAAACCATCTGCCACCAGTTGACCAGTAAAATACTGCAGGGATCAAACTGACCGGTTACCCATTCCGCTGCTGTCCGGGCAATACCCATGTTGGCATCGTGTGCATTGAGAAGTACGATTCGAGAAAACCCGGAACGACAGATCCCCTGCACAACCTCACACAAATATTCGGTAAAAACCGGTGGAGAAATCGAGATCGTTCCCGGATAGTGCTGGGTCTTCCCCGGACAGGCGGAATAGGGAATCGCCGGATATACAACTGCTTGAAAATTCCCCTGAAGGAGCCTGCTGAAACTCTCAGCTAAAATGAAGTCCGTGCCATATGGAGCATGAGGACCGTGGTATTCGATACTTCCTAGAGGCAGGACCGCAAAATCGGCCGAATCCACCACTTTTTTAAAATCCCGTCCCTGGACGCTTTGGATGTGTATTTCCGAACCCAAGCGAATTCCTCCCTAAGCGGCAACAGCCGCTAAGCAACTTTATTTTTGGGAGGGGAGGGCCCCTCCCCTGATCGTTATTGATGCAGACTGATCATATTGACAAATAAACGGAACGAACCGGGTACCAGACTCGGAATTTGACGGTACCAAGCAAGACTGCTGTACGTATAGGTGCCTTTTCCATAGTTGGCGGTCAGGAATGTACCCGTAAATTCTTTTTCACCAGGATCCCCGTTCGAAATGAGGGCGACATACTCTTTCCCCCATTCAGCCGGGTTGTAGGCTGAACGGTCCTGAACCCAATTAGCCCAGTCTTGCTCAGTAATCTTGTTCGGCGTATTAAAAATGGGATGGTCAGGTGCAAGCATGGTGACTTTTGAGTTTTCATCCGTTACCCGCCACTGAATCAAAGGAGTTCCGATCTTGATCGGATACGGGGCCAACTCCGGTTTCCATTTATCTTCCGGCTTGTGGTATTGCACCACCAGGTTCCCGCCGTTTTTCACATATTCCAGCAAACGGTTGCTGCTTGCCAATAGATCGGGTCGGAATCCATATGCCCGAATCCCAAGCACAATGGTGTTATATTTGGAAAGGTCTCCAAACTGTACTTCATTTGCATCGAGATTGGTTACGTTTACTCCGACTTGACGAAGATATTGATCAATATTGTCAAATCCGCTGGATACGTACCCGACTTTCAATTCGGAGGGGATGCCCAGATCAAACGCCTGAATGTTTAGCACAGACGGTGAAACAAGATAGGTTCGCCCAATATGGGGATACTCTATCACTTGAACTGATTGATTGCTTGTTACCGATCCTCTCACCGCTTTTGCCTTCACCTGGTACTTTCCGTTTGACGTACCGGCCGGAGCCTTCACTGTGAATGAGGCGGACTTTGTTTCCCCCTTCTGGGAGAAGCTCACTGCTGCCTGCTTGGGTTCCACATTCCAGCCTTCAGGTACTTCCAGAGACACGGTGGTTTGGGCAGCACCCGGAGTATAGTTCCGTACACCAACCGTTACCGGAATCGGTTCATCCGATTTTAAAGTGTTGAGAACAGTCGCATTCGGACTCAAGGAGACGGAGAATTCCGGAAGTACGGCAACCGTATTTTTCGGAGACACGGTAACATTCGCCGGTACATCAAATGCGGAATACTCAACTGCTGCGCTCACAACAGGAGCCCGATAGGGATGGAAGCCGTCGGCATTAGCCGGAACAGTTACGTCATATTCGACAATCCCGGTCTGGTTGTAGCCCAGCTGCTTGAAAGAGGTGGCCCCTTTTGCTGCTGCTTGCCATCCGGATGGAAGGTTTAGCTTAACGGATAGATTCTTCAGATCCACCTGACCGCCGTTAAACACCCGTACGGTCACTTTCGCTGTTTGGCCGCGTACCAGTTCACCGGTGTCCGGAATCACTTTTACAACAACCGAATTGCTTTCCGCACTCGCACGATTTAACTGATCCAATTTGGCATTCAAACGGAATAGCAAATCCGCCTTGTCCTGATCACTGAGTGAGGAGGCTTCCACATCCTTGACAGCGGCACGTACATCCTGCAGCATGTGATGAACTTTTTCCGCTACAGTTCTGAATCTGGGATAAGCATTGACAATCTCATCTGCGTCTTTTTGAAGTTGACGGAGATCCTTGGTGACTTTATTGTCCTTGCCTTTTGTTTCAACTTCTTTTGCGAGATCTTCGAATGTAAACGAGATCCCGTCAAACAAAGATCCTTCCTTTGCAGGAACCGGGATAACCGCCTTTTCCAGTTTGTAAAATCCGTCTTGCGGGCCTTCGTGATAGTCACGGCCCATTCCCTGGCTCTTGTGCATAGACCGGGATTCTTCCCCGAGCTGTACATAAGAAGCACCGTAAATTTCATCATAGGTGCCGATCGGTACAGCGGTAGTGAAAGCGTCTTTATTAGCAGGAACATACAATTTTTTAACCTGCCACGGTTTTAATCCTTCCTTCAAATGTTCCGGGAATACATCAGGTTTTGCCGCGTCTTCAAACGCTTTTACAGTCAGTATGTTAATCGCTCTGTGGTGTCCGTGCGTTGAGGGCTCGTTTAAAAAAGCGGGAATCAGCACATCCGGTCGATGCTTGCGAATATTGCGAATCAATCGTTCGTAAGCAACATTTTCATTCCATTTCTGCAGTGTCTCTTCCGGGCTCTTGGAGAAACCGAAGTCGAAGATCGGATCATCGATGTCCTGGCTTAACATCTCTAAGGTGACGTTGGTGATTTTAGAAGCTTCCTGCAATTCTCGAGATCGAATGACTCCCAACGCATTGCCAAGCTCGCTTCCAATTTCGTTTTGCCCTCCTTCGCCCCGGTTTGCAATCACGCTGGAAGTTGCAACCCCCAACCCGAGCGATGAGTACGCAAGAAGCGCACTATGCTCGTCATCCGGGTGGGCCCCAGTGTTCATAAGACTCGCGACCGTAGTAAGTGGTTTAATCGACTTCCATAGATCGACAACTCCGCGTTCCGCTTGAACTTCCCGGGCCGGTAACGGCAGCAAAAAGCTGCCAACCATGCCCAACACCGCAGCCGCTTGAGCTGTTCGAAGAGGCCATTTCCTCTTCCTCATTGTTCAATCCCCCTTTGCAGCTTTCATATATTGCGAACGAGAAGGATCCATCCCCGTCCACGGTGAAACCAGGTTCTTTGCCCAGGATTGTGGAACCCGGATTACTGCCCAATGAACCACCTTACGAAACTGCACTTCCCGCATTATCGCCGGTGACTCTGCGGGTCAAGAACAACACCACAATGATCAAGAAGATTTGAAGCACCCCGTACGCACAAGCTGTCCCGAACTCGAATGAATACATCCGTTGAAAGATTTCAACAGAGATAGGGCGCGTGTTCACTGTAAACAACAAGATCGAAGCGACAAATTCCCCGATCCCTTGCACAAGCGCAAGCAAAGTACCCGCGAGAATTCCGCCAAGCGCCATTGGAAATACCACCCGGCGGAAACTGTACCACCAGGAAGCTCCAAGATTTCGTGCCGCTTCCTCCACGGAGGGGTCCATTTGTGCAAAGGTTGCTGAAGTTGAACGAAACACCAAAGGCAAATGCCGCACAAAATAGGCTAACGGCAAGATCCAGAAAGTGCCTACCAGGACCTGATTGAAACTGAAAACGCTGGGTTGATTGAAAGCAGCGATCAAATTGATCCCCACAACTGTCCCGGGGAGTGCCCAAGGCAGCATAATCATTACATCCATTAACGACTTGCCGCGAAATTTCATACGAGCCATCGCATAGGCTGCCGCCACACCAAAGACGATATTGCCAACCGTTGCGATAAAACTCATCTCAAAACTGTTTCGAATCGGTTCCCATGTCTTCTTGTCGGTAAACAACTTAATATAATGTTCGGCTGTATATTCAGGAGGCAACATCTGAGTGGTCCAGGTTGCATCCTTTGAGAACGAAATTAATACCAACACCAGAATCGGGAGTAAGAGAACCGTCACTCCAAGAACCGAGAGAACCATTGCAAAATAACGGCCAACAGGATTATTCACCTCGGTCCGGTGTACACTGACCCCTTTGCTTTGATTCTGATAATTGCGGCGGCCTTGATACCATCGCATGAGAAAAAGAAACGCAATCGATACGATTGATAGAATCGTAGACTGTCCAGCCGCCATATCCAAATTGCCATTCGTGCGGGATAAGTAAATTTGCATCGTCATGGTTCTTTCGATCCCGAAAATTAACGGTGCGGTGTACGATGCCATTGAAATCATAAACACCAGCAGCGATGACGCAATGATTGCCGGCGTCAGCATGGGAATGATGATTTTTCTCCATATCTGCCAACGGTTGGCTCCCAAGTTGGAAGCCGCTTCTTCCAGTGATGGGTCAAGCCCTGCAATGGCGGCGGAAGCCGTCATGTAAAAATAGGTGTACATGGTGAACGTATGTACCGCCAGAACGCCGGGGACTCCTTTTAAAGAGAACGGAACCTCTTGCAAGCCAAACAGCTCTTTTAGGGCACGGGGAATAATACCGCTTTCCCCGTACAGAAACATAAAGGACAGCACACCAATCAATGGAGGAAGCGCCATTGGGACCATTGCCAGAACGGACAGAATTTTCCGGCCAGGGAACTCATAACGGGCCAAGAGAAAAGCCATGGCGACTCCCACAATTCCACATGTAATGACACTCAGAATCGAGATATAAATACTTGTGAACAAGGCCTCTAGATTGGCGGTGTGAGCTAAATCAAAAAACTTTGCATAGTTTTTGAAAGTAATCTGATCCCCTGCTCTCAGACTGTCAACAAAAGTCTGCAGCAGCGGATAGACGACGTAACCGAGAAGAACGAGAAATAAAGGCGATATCAAAACATAGACGAACCACGGAGCTGACGTGATGACGGTCCAGCGGCTGACAGAAGGTTGAGACGAAGGTAAGGATGGCTGCATATTGTCTCCCTCCTAGTCGACAACGAAAATGGAATCTTTTGCTACCGCAAGCGAGATTTTTTCGCCCCGAGAACGAATATCCGTGCCTGTGTTAATAAACATGGCACGCAGCGAATGATCCCCCGACTGAACCAGATAGTTGACACTCACACCCGTAAATTCGGAAAGTATCACAGTGCCTTGGATGACATTTTCTTTCTGTCCCACCCCGTCATGAAACGCCTCCGGGCGAATCGAAAGCACAACCTTTTCTCCCAGAGCCAAATTCACATGCGGATTGACATTCGACTTTAACCCGACAAGCCGCAGTTCCCCTCCTACGCGAACCGTGATTTCCTGATCACTGACCTCTTCCACCACACCTTCCAGCAGGTTGGTTTCCCCAATAAAAGAGGCGACAAACCGGTTAGCAGGCCGGTTATAAATTTCAATTGGCGTGCCGATCTGTTGAATCCGACCGCCTTCCATCACCATGATGCGATCTGACATCGCCATTGCTTCCGCTTGATCGTGCGTCACGTAGATCGTCGTAATTCCAAGTTCCAATTGCAGTCTTTTAATTTCCGAGCGCGTTTCCTCCCGGAGTTTGGCGTCCAAGTTCGACAATGGCTCATCCAACAGCAAAATGCCGGGTTCGATCACCAGAGCTCTAGCCAACGCAACACGCTGCTGTTGTCCGCCCGACAGTTGATCAATTCTTCTGGATCCCATCCCGGGCAGACGTACCTGCTCCAAAGCCCTTTCCACCCGTTTTTGAATCTCCGGTTTGGACAATTTCCGCACCTTTAATCCAAACGCCACATTTTCGAACACCGTCATATGAGGAAACAAGGCATAGTTTTGGAAAACCATCCCGGTGTTTCGTTTGTTAGGAGGAACAAACGTCATATCCTGCTCGCCGAACAGGATTCGTCCCGAACTCGGATAGTAAAAGCCTGCAATCATGCGAAGCGTTGTCGTTTTCCCGCAACCGCTCGGTCCGAGAAAGGTAAAAAACTCACCAGGTTGAATCCGGATATTGACATTGTCTACACCGATCACTTGGTCAAACTTCTTGCTCACTTCTTTCAGCGTAACGGCGATCATAAAATCCTCCCCCGAAGTTTACAAGGAGGCGGGGCCGAGCCCCGCCGCATTATTTGGCACCCTTGCCCTTGATGTTTTCGTCCCAGTACTGCATCCACTCTTTTTCCTTCTCGGCCATGACCTGCCAGTCAATCGGCAACGGCTTCAATTCAATGTTTTTGAACCAGGCCGGCATTTTGTCTTTGCTGATATCTGTACGGGTAGGGATTTGGAACAAATTTTCCGCCAATTCGACTCGGAGTTTTTCGTCGAACAGGAACTCATAGAACTTCATTGCAGCATCCTTATGCTTGGCTCCTTTTACGACACCAACGCCGTCTACCAGAATCGGAATCCCACTGGAAGGAATCGCAAAGTCAAAAGGCTGCTTCTGTTTTTCTTTTTGAATCAGAATATCCTGGAGATTCCAAAGTGAAAGCGTACCTTCCTGACGGGCAAGCTTTAAGTACAGATTGGTCGGATCTTGAGCGTACTCTTTCGTGTTGGCATCCAGCTTTTTGAGCCACTCGTATCCTTTCGTGGGATCTTTCGGGTCCTGGCGGTAAATCATTGAAGAATAAATCGTTCGCATCGTACCGGAAGCAAGAACTCCGCGGATAATGATTTTGCCTTTATACTTGGAATCGAGAAGTTCGTCCCAATCTTTCGGCACATCTTCCTTCTTCAACGCCTGGGAATTGTACATAATCACTTCCGGCAGGAGCATCTCCCCATACCAGCGGTCTTGCGCATCTTTATATTGGGCTGGAACCTTATCCGCAAAGGACGGTTTTACGGATTCCAGAAGCCCTTCATTCGCGGCAGTGATTAATGCTGCTTGTGTGCCGCCCCACCAGAAATCGGCCTGAGGATTTGCTTTTTCTCCGCGCACGCGTTCCAGAATCTGCTGAGCCCCCATTGTCATAACCTGAACGTCAATGTCGGGATGTTTTTCCTTAAACTTTGGAATCACTGCATCGACAACGTTTTTGTCTCGGGCGGTATAGATCACAAGCTTCTTCTCTTCCGCTCCGCCGCCTCCGTTCCCACCCGAATTCCCATTCGTTCCGCTGCTGTCTCCGCACGCCGAAAGCGAAAGCGCAAGTGCTCCGGTCATAATGCCCATCATCCATTTTTTCATTCCGCTTGTCACACATTTCATCCCCTTTCTTTTAGCTCACAGTAGTGCCCCCAAGTTTTCCGGACAAAGACCGATCCGCTTCCAACACATGGAATACAGCCCCTACTACACCGCCACGGTCCCCGAGCTCAGCAAATTTTAACTCCGGAACAATTGGAACAAGGCGGGAGAGAGAGTCTTGGATCAGTTTCAATCCACAGTCTCCGATGTGAACCATATCACCTCCCAAGATGACCAATTCGGGATTCAGAACGCATACGATATTTGCAATACCGTAAGACCAATGCAAGCAGACTTCCTGTAAAAGACCGTTCGCCTCGGGTGAAACATCGGACAGTTCAGTCAATTTTTTAATGACCCCTGCACTTGTGGAATTCTCATCCAGTAATAGCTTCAAATTCGGATCGGATGCTGCTCGTTCCAACAGGGCCAATGCCGAGTAATTCCCTTCAAACACTCCATATTCCCTATGGTTGCGCTTATCGGGGTTGCCAACGACCATGTACCCGATCTCTCCGGCCGCTTCCGAGAATCCGCGGAACAATTGACCGTTCAGAATGATTCCCGCGCCGATCCCTGTCCCGACATGCATATAAACAAGATTTTGAACCCCGTAGCCTGCCCCTTTATAAAACTCGCCCAACGCCATAAGGTTCACATCATTATCAAGGAAAACCGGCAAGGAAAATCGTTTTTCCAATTCATCCAGAACGGGCCAATCATTCCAACCCGTACTCGGGGAGAAACTAATGATCCCGCTTCCCCGGCGAGTCACACCCGGAAGTCCGACACCAATCCCCAGTACCCGGTCATAATTCACCCTGGCCTCGTGCAGGAAGGACCGAATTTTCCCCTCAAATTCATCGAGAATTTGCCCGCCGGTTGCATCGCCTTTGATCACCACATGCTTTTCCGCAAGAAGTTCACCGTTCAGATCGGAAACCGCAAGTTCCAAACCGGTTCCTTCAAAAACCGCTCCGACAATGGCAAATCCTTCTGCGTTAATCTCGAGCAGGATGGGCCTCCTGCCGCCGCTTGATTCTCCGATTCCAACTTCGCGAATCCACCCCTCTTGGATCAACTCATCCACCAAGGCGGAAATGCTGGGTTTGCTTAACGCAGTCAACTCCGCCAATGCGGCTCGAGACAATTGACCTTGATCGCGCAGAAGCTGCAGAATTGCCGCTCGATTCATTTGTTTCATCAACTGCACATTTCCCGGCGGACGTCTATCGTGCACACAGATCCCTCACTTAGTAAACTTTACTAACTAAGATATTCTGCATAAATTTGCATATACCTTCTGATCGGCAGAAAAAATTTTCAATAAAAAACTGCCCCGGAAAATTCCGCGGCAGTTTTATTATCGTCCGGGTTTCAACCAAACTGCTTCACTTCCATGTAAAAAGCAGACAAAAACTTGCGAACATTGATCCTCGACTTGGTCGTTTTCTCATCATTCTCAAGCTCCTGCATCCGCATCCGGATATCCTGGAAGTCAAACAGCCGGGGGGCAAAATGTTCGAATGTAGGATTGGCATAATCGGTTAAACCAAGAGAAGCCAGATTGGTAAACGCCTGAAGGACCATACGGCGAATACGCTGCTCCATTGCACGGACTTCTTTTTGCAATTCATTCTCATCCTGGATGTCCTGAAACTTCCGGAGGACTTGTAAATACAATTCTTTTAACTGCGGAAGCTCGGGTAACGCTCTCCCTTTCTGCTCTTCTTGCATCAGCCAACGCATGATCAGCAGCAAGTCAGGGGCACCGGCTTCACCGGCAATTCCCAACTGCAGCAGCAGATGGCGCACTTTTTTTTCAAGGGCGGAAGCGGAATCATTCCGGAAAGGGTCTGCCTCCTTTTCGTCCAGGATTTGAAGTGATTTTCGAATCGATTTAAGTGAAGCCGCGAGTGAAAGATGATCGGCCACCCTTTTTAAGACGGATAGAACTTCGAAACGGTTCACCGGTTTTTGGATGAACGTATCCACACCGTGCAGATAAGCCTCACCGATCATTTCTTTATTCTCGACTTGCGAAATCATGATAAATCGCCCCGTGAACCCTTCCGCTTGGAGTTTCTTCATCGTCTCGATTCCATCCTGTCCCGGCATTAAGAGATCAATGAGAACGACATCCACATCGTGGAGCTGGTCCACCGAAACGTGGAGCCCATCATCTGCCTGTCCTGCTACTTCCCCCAGTCCGCTGTCCGAAATAATACGCTCAAGCATCTTGCGAATTGCGGCATCATCTTCAATCAGGAAGAAACGAAGTGACATCAAACACCCTCCCTTCGATGGAGTTGGTGAATCGGTATGCGTATTTCAAAATGGGTCATATCGGGTTGATCGTCACGAATTGTCAAGGTCCCGTTTAAATTTTGAATGATATCCTGTGCATGAGTCAATCCAATTCCTGTCGACGGATTCCCTTCCAAATCATATTTGGTTGTATACCCAGGCTCAAACACCCAATCCCGATCTTCCGGGGAGACTCCGGGGCCGCTATCTGTCACGTGAAAAATCATTTCTCCTTGGTCAAGCTCTACCCGGATCTGAATCCGGCCTGATGACGGTATCGCTTCGACCGCATTGGCAACCAGATTGTTTAATACCGAGAGAAGGGCATAGACCTGATTCGTTGACAGATGGGTATCACACTGATATTCAAATTCAATGTGTTTTCCCAGGAGTTCAGCGTATTTCTCATTTGCACGGACCACCAATCCGCACAAATCCGAAATACTGAGACGAGGCGCCAGTTCTTCTTGATTGATGATTTTGGATAACCCCGCCAAAATCCGCTGCGAATCTTTCTTAACTTCATGGACATGTTCTGCAATGTGCAGGGCCAGGTTCGCTTGCGATTTATCGGATTCCATCAGTCGCTTATATAACTGATAACTTTTGCGAGTAATCTCCTCCAGGTGGCTCATGGATTTCCGCAGGTAGAGGGTCTCTTCATAAAGATTGGAATTGATCATCAAAAGCCGGTCCAACTCTTTTTGGCGAGCTTCACCCAAGGCTCGCACCTGCCGAATCGATAACATATTGTATAAGCCGACCACAAAGAAACTGCGAAGCGCGCCAAACAGAAGCATAATTAAAAAAGACTGCCAAGTGATCGGATAGGATTCCCCGATAATGTGACGAATCAATAATTCCACATAGTTCGAAGTAAGATCCGCAAGAGCCCCTACGACTCCTACTCGAAGCGGATTTTCAAAAAAATCCCGAAGTCTGGTGAGATGAATGATCAAGGCAAAACTAAAGTAATAAAAGGCCGATGGCAAATGCTTGCTTAAGCTTTCATAGAAGAATGCGTGATCCATAAAAACATCCATGCCGACACGAAACCACAAAATCGTGGAACCTGCGAGCACACCGGTTACCAGCACAGGAACAGAGCGAAACCAGAGCATGCCAAAGAAGAAGGCGGCAATGCCAAGTGAGAAACGGAATGTCTCCCCGAACGGGTTCATCTTCATCTCACCCAAAAAAGCGGTCGCCAGCATAATGCCAGCCAGGCGCAGCATACGTTCCCTCATCGTACTTTCATCTCCATTTGGACTATGGAATACCTAAACCCCGTTATGCGATTTTGTTTTCCAAACGTCTCGCAACGATTGACAACGCATAGTTCACGACAAAGTACATAACCGCAACGAGCAAAAAGATCGGAATGACAAAGTTCACGTTATGTCCGTTAATGATCTGGGCATGGTTCATCAATTCCGGCAACGCGATTACTATTGCTAAGGATGTGTCTTTTAGCAGGGAAATAAACTGGCTGACCATTGGAGGCACCATCCGGCGAAGCGCCTGGGGCAAAATAATATGCCGCATCGTTTGAACATAATTGAGACCGGAGGATCTTGCCGCTTCAATTTGTCCTTTTTCAATGGAATTTAATCCGCTGCGTACGATTTCCGAAATCATGGCCGCTTCAAAGATTACAAGTGCTAGAACCGCCGCGATAAACTTGTCCAGCTTGATTCCAATCTCAGGCAGGGCGAAATAGGTAAAAAAGATAATGAGCAGAAGCGGAAGATTTCGAATCGTCTCCACAATCACCGCCAGCACCTTGGAAAACACGGGAACCTTCGCATACCGAAGAATACCGATGACAATCCCAATCAGAAAGCTGAGAACAATCGAGATAAATGCCACCTCGAGCGTAACAAGAAAACCTTTCAGCAGGAATTTGAAATGGTCAGCAGAGTAAGCGCCAATAAAGTCCATTTATTCCCCCTCCTATCTATGGTTTGCGGCCAACCGGCGTTCCAGATATCCAACGCCGAGACTAAGCGGTACAGTCAGAATCAGATAGAACATGGCCACAAAAATATATACGTCAAAGACGACCGCTGTGGCGGAAGAGATCAAGTCGCCGTGGTACATCAGGTCAAGCCCCGCAATCACGCCCAGCACCGACGAGTTTTTCACCAAATTGATAAACTGATTTCCAAGCGGCGGGATTACGATCTTGATGGCTTGCGGCAAAATAATATAGCGCATTGTCTGTGTATACGTCAATCCAGATGACCTGGCTGCTTCCATCTGTCCTTTCGGGACTGACAGGATTCCTGCACGAACTGCCTCCGCAATAAATGCCGCAGTATACACGGTAAGCCCCAAAGTACCCGCAGCAAATCCTTCCAGTTGGATTCCAATAGCAGGGAACCCGAAATAAAAAATAAAAACCACCAGAACCAATGGAATGTTACGAATAAATTCGACATAGCCGGTTCCTGCCCAATTTAAAGGACGAATTGGAGCAATCCGAAATACCGCGAGCAGAGTTCCCAGAACAAAGCTGCCGACAAGAGCAAGCAGGCTGACCTGAACGGTATTTCCGAATCCTTCGAGGTATTGATCCCAATGCTCGATAAGAATTGAAAAATTTAGCATCCTGTCTTTTGTCCCCCTTTTCAGACACTTGAAGCAAGTGAGATGAGCGGTAAAGGCCGCTCATCTCTGTGTCATGCAGTCTATTTGCTCGGTTTTTCCCCGATCCATTTTTCATAGATCTTGTCATACTCGCCTTTGTCCTTAAGTTCTTTCAGGAGATCGTTCACCACTTTGAGGAATTCAGCATCGCCCTTCCTCACTGCGATCCCGTAAGGCTCGTCCGTGAAGGTGCCGCCTACCACTTTATAGTTGTTATCCTGTTTTACCATGCCAAACAGGATGGAATTGTCCGTCGTAAGGGCATCGCCTTTGCCGGATTTGAGGGCAGTAAATGCTTCCGCATAGTTTTCAAATTCGAGAACGGTTGCTTCCGGTGCTTTTTCACGAATGTTCTTTGCGGAGGTGGATCCCTTCACCGCGAGTACTTTCACACCTTTTGTAACGTCCTGAATGCCGTTAATCTTACTGTCTTTCTTGACCAGCAGAGATTGTCCCGCTTTGAAGTATACGTCTGAGAAATCAACTTCCTTCTTCCGTTCTTCCGTGATGGTCATGGTTGCGATGATCGCATCGATTTCCCCGTTTTTGAGCATTGGGATACGGGTCTTGGAGGTAACTTCCTTCAACTCGATCTTGTTTTCATCACCGAGGACTTTCTTCGCAAGGGCCTTTGCAATGTCAATGTCGAGACCCTCGACTTTGCCGCTGGCAGGATCTTTCAAGCCGAACAGGTTGGTGTCATATTTAACTCCAACAACCAGTTTGCCGCGCTGTTTGATTTGGTCAAGCGTTTTCGCCTCAGCTTTTGGCGCTTCTCCCGCGGATTTATTACCTTCCGCTGCCGGTTTTGTCCCGCCGCCGCAACCAACGAGAGCTGTTGCAGTAAGTGCTGCAGCAAGACCAAATCCCATTACCTTCTTCCATCCGTTCATTATGACAATCCCCTTTCGAAATTCCTGTTTCTGTTTTTAGTTTTCTCTCTCTTTTTTAATGATTCAAAATACGGCTGAGGAAGAGTCGAGCCCGCTCTTCACGCGGATTCGCAAAAAATTCAGCCGGTGCTGCCTCTTCCACGATTTGGCCTTGATCCATGAACACCACACGATCCGCCACTTCGCGCGCAAATCCCATTTCGTGGGTCACCACTACCATAGTCATGCCTTCACGGGCCAACTTTTTCATTACATCGAGCACCTCTCCGATTGTCTCAGGGTCAAGTGCCGATGTGGGTTCATCGAACAGCATGATCTTGGGTTTCATGGCCAGCCCGCGTGCAATTGCGACCCGCTGTTGCTGACCACCCGATAATTGGGCAGGGTAGGCGTTCGCTTTATCCGGAATCCCGACTTTTTCAAGATAGTACCTGGCGGTTTCCTCGGCCTCTTTTTCGGAAACACCCATGACCTTGATGGGGGCAAGGGTGATATTTTGCAGGACCGTTTTGTGCGGGTACAGGTTAAAGTGTTGAAATACCATCCCAATATCACGGCGAAGTGCATTGATGTCCGTGCTCTTGTCATTCACTTTCACGTGATTTACAATGAGTTCTCCGTCGGTAATCGTTTCTAATCGATTGATGCAGCGGACCAAGGTACTTTTACCCGATCCCGATGGTCCGATGACTACCACCACTTCTCCTTGTTTAATATGAAGGTTGATGTCCTTTAGGACGTGGAAGTTCCCATAATGCTTATTTACCTGATGAAAATGGATCACATTATCCCCCCTTAAAACCATCTGTTAAAAATATGAATATTTCTTAAAAAGATTGTAAAGGTCAATCTACAGGAATCTACAAAAAACTACAGGATCGAATTTCCATCGACAAAATTTTTTTAAAGAAGTTACTTTGCGAATAATAGAGAATAGTAAAACCCCCACATTTGCAGTGGGGGTCTGTCTGATATACTGTGAGTTAACCGCGCAAACGGTCCTCTAGCGCCGCTTTCTCTTTTTCAAATCCTGGCTTGCCCAATAAGGCAAACATATTCTTTTTATAGGCTTCCACACCGGGCTGGTCAAACGGATTGACTCCGAGTAAATACCCGCTGACTCCACAGGCCTTTTCAAAGAAATAAACAAGATTTCCGAATGAATACGGGGAGATTTCCGGAAGACGAACGATCAGGTTTGGCACCCCGCCGTCTGTATGGGCAAGCAATGTACCCTCGAATGCTTTCTTATTAACAAAGTCCATCGTTTTGCCGGCAATGAAGTTAAGACCGTCCGCATTTCCCGGATCTTCTTCGATCATGAGATCTGCAACCGGCTTTTCCACCTGCAGCACCGTTTCAAACAAATCTCTTCTGCCTTCCTGGATGTATTGACCCATTGAATGAAGGTCAGTCGAAAAATCCACCGCTGCTGGGAAAATGCCTTTGTGATCCTTGCCTTCACTCTCTCCATACAGCTGCTTCCACCACTCGGAAACGTAGTGTAAGGAGGGTTCATAATTGACCAGAAGCTCGATGGTTTTTCCCTTGTTGTACAGGGCGCTACGAACCGCTGAGTACTGGTAGCAAGGATTGTCTTTGAGATTTGGTATCGAATAGGCTTCGAGCGCATCGACGGCACCCGCCATCATCGCTTCAATGTCAATTCCTGCAACCGCAATCGGGAGCAGCCCTACAGCCGTGAGCACCGAATAACGTCCGCCGACATCATCGGGAATCACAAACGTTTCGTATCCTTCTTCTGCTGCCAGTTGGCGCAAAGCACCTTTGGTTTTATCGGTCGTTGCGAAGATTCGTTTGCGTGCTTCCTCTTTGCCGTATTTCTTCTCCATATAATCACGGAAAATCCGAAACGCGATGGCCGGCTCCGTCGTGGTTCCCGACTTCGAAATCACGTTTAGGGAAATATCTTTTCCTTCCAACAATTCCAACAGATGCTTGATGTAAGTTGGACTGATATTCTGTCCTGCAAAATGGATCTCGGGGGTTTGGCGTTTGCCTTTCGGGAGCAGGTTGTAAAACGAATGGGCCAACATTTCGATGGCGGCTCGGGCACCCAAATAAGATCCGCCGATCCCGATCACTACCAGTGCTTCCGAATTTTCTTGAATTCTCTCCGCCGCTTGCCTGATTCTGGTAAATTCAGCTTTGTCGTAGTTGACAGGCAGGTCGAGCCAACCGACGTAATCATTGCCGGGCCCATTTTTCTCGTGGAGCATGCTATGCGCCGATTGAACCGCCGGTTCCAGATACGCGACTTCGTGTTCACCGACAAATGGCAATGCTTTTGTATAATCGAATTGAATCAGTCTTTTTGTCATGGTTTCCCCTCCTGGTGTCCGTCATATGAGTTAGCCTCAGAGGACTACTGGTACAAATCAGTGTTAAGCCCGGTTACTGCTGCCAAATTCACGCATTTTTGCTTTAACCGTTTCCTTAATTGCATCACGTGCAGGCCCTAAATATTTTCTCGGGTCATACAGATCCGGTTTTTCGGCCAATATTTTGCGAACCGCCGCTGCTGAAGCCATTTGATTTTCAGTATTCACGTTGATTTTAGCAGTGCCTAAAGAGATTGCTTTCTGAATATCTTCTGTAGGAATGCCGGTTCCGCCATGCAAGACCAGGGGAACACCCGTAAGTTTCATGATCTCCTCCATCCGTTCAAAGCCTAAATTCGGTTTCCCTTTATAAGGCCCATGAACGGAGCCGAGAGCCGGGGCGAAACAATCGACGCCTGTTTCCCGTACCAATTGTTCACATTCTGACGGAATGGCATACATTGCGTCCGCATCCTCCACAATCAGATCGTCCTCCTGTCCGCCAATACGACCCAATTCGGCTTCAACGGATACTCCCAGAGCATGAGCCACATCCACCACTTTTTTTGTTAACGCAATATTTTCAGCAAGCCGGTGATGAGAACCGTCAATCATGACAGAGGTAAACCCGGCATACATGGCTTCCACGCACTTTTCGAAGGTTGAGCCGTGGTCAAGATGGATCGCAACAGGCACCGTAATGCGATATTCCTCCATCAGTGCTTTTACCATCGCGACAACAAACTTGAAACCGCCCATATACCGGGCAGCCCCTTCACTGACGCCCAAAATGACCGGAGAATTCTCTTCCTGTGCAGCCTGCAAAATCGCCTGTGTAAACTCCAAATTGTTTAAATTAAACTGGCCAACCGCATACTTACCCTCAACCGCTTTATTTAACATCTCAGTCATGGAAACTAAAGGCATTCTTATACCCTCCGAAAAATTGAAGTTTTATTGGAACACGGGAAATTACTGCGCAACCGTAGACGCCGCTTCCATTTCAGAAGCACGAGAATCTTCTGTAAAATCTTTAACCAGTTCGACCACTTCTTCCGCCGTGTGCATCTCCAACGCTTTCGCCGCAAGCTGCTGCATGTCCGCAAGGGAAAGCTTGCTGATTTGACTCCGGGCCGGAAGGATTGACGTGGCACTCATACTGAACTCATCGAGGCCAAGCCCGAGCAGAAGAGGAATCGCAGTAGGATCTCCCGCCATCTCGCCACACATACCTACCCAGCGGCCTTCCCGATGGGCGGCGTCGATGACCATTTTCACGAGCCGCAGGATCGCCGGGTTGTACGGCTGGTAAAGGTACGATACACGTTCGTTCATCCGGTCTGCTGCCATCGTGTATTGAATCAGATCATTCGTGCCGATGCTGAAGAAATCGACTTCCTTCGCGAATTGATCGGCCATTACGGCGGTTGACGGAATCTCGACCATGATGCCGACCTGAATGTCGTCCGCTACCTGAATGCCTTCGACCACCAGCTTCTCCTTTTCTTCGAGGAGAATCGCTTTTGCCTGGCGGAATTCCTCCAACGTCGCGATCATCGGAAACATGAGACGCAGGTTGCCGTGCACGCTTGCCCGGAGCAGAGCCCGCAGTTGAATGCGGAAAATATCCTGGCGTTCCAAGCAGAGTCGAACGGCACGGAAGCCAAGAAACGGATTCAACTCCCCGGGCAGCCCCAAATACGGCAGTTCCTTGTCGCCGCCGATATCGAGCGTGCGCACAACCACAGGCTTCCCGTCCATTTTTTTCAATACAGCCTTATACGCGTTGTATTGCTCCTCCTCAGTGGGCAGCTGATCACGGCCCATATACAGGAACTCCGTCCGGTACAGACCGACGGCTTCGCCGCCGTTGTCGATAACCCCCGTTACGTCCGCAGGCGTGCCAATGTTCGCAGCGAGCTCGACATGATGGCCATCGCAGGTCACTGTCGGTTCATTCCGCAGCTTCGCCCATTCGGCACGCTGCTCTTTGTAGCGTTTCCGCTTCGTGTGGTACAGCTCGACAATGTCTGGGGCCGGATTGATAATGACTTCACCGTCCAGACCGTCGACAATTACCAGGTCACCGTCTTTCACTTGTTCAAGAACGACTTTCGTCCCCACAACCGCAGGAATTTCGAGAGAACGGGCCATAATCGCGGAATGCGAAGTGCGGCCACCGATATTTGTCGTGAAACCCTTTACGTATTTGCGATTTAGCTGAGCTGTATCGGACGGGGTCAAATCGTCGGCGATGACAACAACATCTTCGGCGATCGCCGAAGGGCTCATGAACTTCACACAAAGCATATGCGCAAGCAGCCGCTTCGTTACATCGCGCATATCCGCCGCACGCTCTTTCAAGTAGCTGCTGTTCATGTTCTCGAACATCTCGATGAACATTGAGGCCACTTCATTCAAGGCGTACTCGGCGTTGACCCGATCGTTCCGAATTTTCTCCTTTACCGGATCGATCAGTTCGGGGTCATGCAGCACAAGGAGGTGGGACTCAAATATTTCAGCTTTTTCCTCGCCCAACTCCACAAGAGTCCGTTGTTTGATCGCTCTGAGATCGGCTTTGGATTTCTCCAAAGCCGAGTTGAATTTGTCGACTTCAGCAGCCGGGTCCTCGACCACGCGCATTTCCACGGACAAGTCAGGATGCTCCAAAATGAAAGCCCGGGCGATGGCAATTCCCGGAGAAGCAGCTATACCACGAATGTTAGCCATTCAGCTCCCCCAGCCCTTCGTTAAGGATGATTTCTTGAATAGCCGCGATTGCTTCCGCCTCATCTTCCCCGTTCGCGGAGAACGTAATGATATCACCGCTTTCTACACCGAGAGACAACACGCTAAGAATCGACTTAACCGTCACTTTTTTGCCTTTGGATTCCGCAAATACTTCTGATTTGAATTTGTTTGCCGTATTGACAAGAGCAGTCGCCGGACGTGCATGAATACCATCTTCGTTAGTGATTTTGAATGTTTTTTCCATAAATCCCATCTCCATTCGCTTGAATATATTGGTATTTATTCCCCCACATTTTCAGAAAACAATCACTTGATCGTAATGATTTCGCGATCGCCGATGGAAACCTCGCCGGTTTTATTCAGTTTCACAGAAGCACCATCCGGGAGATTGGAAAAGATCACCGGTGTCATAATCGACGGAGCATGCTCTTTCACGTATTCAAGATCGACTTCCATGATCGGTTGGCCGGCTTTGACTTCGTCGCCTTCTGAGACAAGCACTTTAAAACCTTGTCCTTTCAGCTTCACGGTATTCACCCCAAAATGAACGAGCAGCTCTTTGCCTCCTTCTGATTGAATCCCGATCGCATGTTTGCTCGGGAACACGTTAAATACTTTTCCGTTGACGGGTGAAGCGATTGTACCGTCTTTCGGCAGTATGGCGAATCCGTCTCCTGTCATCCTTTGCGAGAACACTGGGTCCGGAACGTTCGAAATGTCCATTAGTTCGCCGTTTGCCGGAGATACGATCAACTCTTCTTTCACATTATCAACCCCTTTTTCCGAACTTGGTTGGGAAACAGCAGCAGCCGGAGCCGCGCTTGGTTTTGCACCGACCATGATGTCATGAATTTGCGTTCTGAGAATGTCGGATTTGGTGCCAAATATTGCTTGGATATTATTTCCCACTTCAAGCACACCGGATGCACCGAGCTTTTGCAAGCGATCCTTGTCCACGTTTTCCGCATTTTTCACCTGTACGCGCAGACGCGTAATGCATGCATCCAGGTTCTCAATATTCTCTTTGCCCCCAAGAGCAGCAAGAATGTTTTGCGGCAGTTCCGCCGCTTCACCTTCCTGCGCTTCGATCTCTTCAACGACTTCGCGACCCGGAGTTCTCAGATTGAATTTGCGAATCGCAAAGCGGAAGCCGAAGTAATAAACAACGGCGAAGACAAGGCCTACTGGAATTACAAGCCACCAGGCCGTACGATTCGGAATGACACCGAACAAAATGAAATCGATAATCCCTCCGGAGAATGTCATGCCGATTTTCACATTCAGAAGGTGCATGGTCATAAAGGACAATCCAGCAAAAACCGCGTGAATGGCGAACAGTACCGGTGCAACAAACAGGAACGCAAACTCGATCGGCTCGGTAATTCCTGTCAGGAAAGAGGTCAGAGCGGCGGACCCCATAATGCCGGCTACCAGCTTTTTGTTCTCCGGTCGTGCTTCGTGGTAAATCGCAAGAGCTGCTGCCGGCAGTCCGAACATCATGAACGGGAATTTCCCGGTCATAAACGTGCCGGCGGTGAGTTGGACTCCGTCCTTGAGCTGGGCGAAAAAGATTTTCTGATCGCCGCGAACCAGGTTCCCGGCTTTATCGATATATTGCCCAAACTCATACCAGAACGGCGAGTAGAAAATATGATGCAATCCAAACGGTATGAGAGATCGTTCTATAAGGCCGAAAATGAAAGCGGCGAGCGGCTTGTTGGTATCGATCATGATGTGTGAAAACGCATTAAGAGCACCTTGCACTGGTGGCCAGATGAAGACCATGAGAATCCCGAGAGCCAGAGAAGAAACGGCTGTAATGATTGGAACGAAACGTTTACCGGCGAAAAAGCCCAGGTAAGGAGGCAGCTCTATCGCGTAGAATCTTTTGTACAAATACGCTGCCAAAATCCCGATGATAATACCGCCAAATACCCCGGTCTGCAGCGTGTTGATGCCCAGAACGTTGGCATATGACAAGTCTGTTTTTACCAGTTCCGGCGTGACGTTTTTGATTACACCCATTGTCACGTTCATGATCAGGTAACCAATGATGGCTGCGAGCCCGGCAACGCCTTCCCCACCTGCCAAGCCGACGGCCACCCCGACTGCGAACAACAGTGACAGGTTGGCAAAGACGATTCCTCCGGCCTGTTCCATCACATTGGCAATCAGTTGAACCCAGTCAGCATTCAAAGCAGGGACTGAAGCGAGAAGCGACGGGTTATGCAATAAATTTCCAAAAGCAAGTAATATTCCCGCCGCCGGAAGAATGGCTACGGGCAGCATTACCGCCTTGCCCACTTTTTGCAGGACACCAAACAGATTTTTCAACATAGAGGCCACTTCCCTTTACTCTAATGTTTATCGACAACAACAAACAAAAAAGGCATGAGTTACCAAAGAGTCTGCCGTATTAGTATAGGAACACAATATAACCCTATACCGGTCATACAACAGATGCTTTGTTTACTCATGCCTGATCGAATCAGTAACACGTTGTTGACTGTTTATATTTGTTTGTTGTTTAACAAAATTTTAACAATGCCGATTATAGCATGGCCCTTGCCCTTCTGCAACCCTTTTCATAAATACAAAATATCACCACAGGCTGTTACGGTCCCATGTCTTCGTTTTTTTGCGCCAGTCGCTGCAGGTGCAATGTCAAATAGGAAGTCTCCGCGTCATAGACGGGTTTGCGAAGACGCTGCTGCATCACCTTCACAAGCATCCATGCAAGCGAATACATTTCCGGATATTCCCGTTTCAGCAGTTCGTCGAGCTTATGGGCCTCTTCAACCTTCTCTCCCCGTTGTATACGTTCAATGGCGAACCTTAAGTGACTTATGAGGCGGGAGTAATTGAGACTTTCTCTTTGAATCTTCATATTCAGCTTATCTTCGATCAACGCCACCAAATCGGAAATCAGCCGGGAGTGCTCCTTGACTTCAGAGACGTGCCGATTGGTCGTCGCACTGCGAATATGCAGCGCAACAAAGCCGATCTCATCTTCCTGCAGATCGACCCCCATCTTTTCGTTGACCGTACGGACGACATGCTCGGCCAGCTCATATTCATGAGGGTAAAGCTCTTTGGTTTCAAGAAGGAACGGGTTATGGATGGTAATCCCTTGCTCGAAACGTTTGAGGGCAAAAGCGATATGATCTGTAAGAGCAATGTGAATATGCTCGTTCAACGACATTTTTGTATGCTGCGAAATAAAGAAAATGACTTCGTTCATCACTTCGATCAATTTCTCGTCAACCTGCGGTACAAGCTGCGTATACTGTTCTTTTTCCTTTTCGTTTTTAAGAATAAACATCTTTTCCACGGCTTGCAGGGGAATTTGATCCTGAGCTTTCCGGTTGAATCCGATTCCCTTGCCAATCACAACCACTTCCCCGTAGTCGGGATGGGCCGCAATAATGACGTTATTGTTCAGCACTTTCACTACTCGTAAGCTGCTCATTTCCCGTACCTCTTCCGGATACTCCTGTTGATTCGCTTAAATTATCAGAAAAGTATTCGTTCGTCAATAGTTCCAATCAATTTTTCCCCACAGCGGATAGAATCCGTGCCCATTTCCTTCATCTTCTCATAAAATGCATCATCGCTTGAGTACAGCAGGAGGGCATTATGAAGGGACAGCCGACTTCCATCGTCCAAATCCGAAAAGCTGAGGGGCAAGACCATGAGCTATTGATACGAGTCAATCGAACATTTGTTGAGGCCTACGGAATTTCCGGGAAACTGCTGGGAGGTATTTCCTCTTTTTTGGTAAGAGTCTGTATATAAACAAAATGTTCACATCGGCATTGTTCGAGGCGATTATAACTGGCCTTCCCAGAGAAAATTATTAATGGAAGAATCTCTTTGTATTGTTTCAAAGACTCAAATCGATATCAATGAACTTCCATATTTATCGAGAATTTATTATAATACAGATACTTCTTTAAAAAAGCTGATTGATAATTGGTGGCAAGAAAACTATTCGCATCCCCCTTTAATTACTATGAAAGTCGACAAAATGGAAACTTGCAAGGAAATGGTTATAAATGGATTAGGGTATGCAATTTTGCCTAGTATCTTATTGAATGACAACGACAATTTATTTATAAATAAAATAACATCTAAGGATGGTGTCCCTATAGTACGCAAAACATGGATGATCTTTCGAAAAGAATCCCTAGAGATATCTGTAATCAGGGCATTTGTAGAGTTCTTAGAAAATTGGAAATAAATAGATGCGGTTTTGTCATGAATTTGACATAAGAAAATGGAGTGCAAACTGGTAAGAGTTTGGCACTCCATTTTCTCGAATTCATTTGTATTTTACAACAATTCCTCGGAAAGACCGAGGTTTTAGAAGATTTACTCCCGATTCTTCGGCCGAAACTCATGCAGCAATTTGGTCAGCGCACGCTTCTCAATCCGCGATACATAGGATCTTGAGATTCCCAACTCCTCCGCAATCTCCCGTTGCGTCTTCTCTTCCCCGTCCGGCAGCCCGAAACGGCCTCGTATGACCTCTTGTTCCCGCTCGTCCAATAGGGTCAGACGCGAGTAGATCTTGGCTTTTTCCAATTTCAACTGCACCTTGTCAATCACTTCATCCGATTCCGTTCCCAATACGTCGATTAATGTGATTTCATTGCCTTCTTTGTCAGTTCCGATAGGGTCATGCAGCGATACGTCTTTCCGGGTCTTCTTCAGAGACCGCAAATGCATCAGGATTTCATTTTCTATACAACGAGCCGCATAAGTTGCCAATTTGGTTCCCTTGTTCGGTTGAAAACTTTCGATCGCTTTAATTAACCCAATCGTTCCAATCGAGATCAAATCTTCATTGTCTTCGCCCGTATTCTCGAATTTCTTTACTATGTGTGCAACTAAGCGCAGGTTGTGTTCGATTAGTACATTGCGGGCATTCTCGTCACCCGAAGCCATCAGTTTCAAATACTTCTCTTCGTCTTGTTCAGACAACGGCTGCGGGAAAGCATTGTTCTTGATATACGAAATGAACAACGCAACTTCCCGAAACAACCAGGCGATTGTCGCCAAGAGTCCAGGCATGGATGTCCGTCACCTCCCACATGGTATGTACAAAAATGGGTCTGTACTGCGCCTGTGCTTCACTATATGTGGGAGACCGGGCTTTTGTGCCTGTCTTAACAAAAAAGGAAGGCTGAATTTATTTAAACCCAGCCCAACTTATTTTAAATTTCAAAATCGACAACAATGATATCGGACAATTTCGCAACTTCTCTCATATAAGAAACAGCTTCTTGGTGTTTCGGATGAGGACCGTACTCTTCCAGTGCCTGTTTGGATTCAAATCGAACGGTAAGCCCGATCTCGAAACCTTGGCTTCGTGGACAAAAGTTGTAGTTGCATTGGAGATCCAGGATTCCAGGGATTTGCTGTTTTAAATCCTTTAACTTTTGGATCACCTGGTCTTTTTGTTCGGTAGTGGTTTCAGGACTGAACTTTAAGATTACGATGTGTTCAATCATCTCTTGTATCCCCTCTCTTCTTCTAAATGTATATAATTTTCGATAGGTTTGGTTTCATTCCTTCTTGTTTAGATTCAATATGACCCAAAGTGGATCTTTGAGTCCCTAAGCCAGATGCCGGACAACCGGTTTATTATTTTTACGTATCTTCACTACTAATCCTGATGCAACTAAACAAGACAATCCCGCTAAAAGAAAAGTTAGTTGGTAATCGCCAAACAAAGAATGTAACACCCCACCGCCAAAGGCGGCTGTGGCCGCTCCAAGTTGATGGGATGCCCAGATCCAACCAAATACAACCCCGCTTTCCTTACCAAATGAGTCGGCACATAAGCGTACCGTAGGAGGAACTGTGGCAACCCAATCCAATCCGTAGAAGACAATAAAAAGAACAAGACCGAAGGATGATTCACCTATCGCATAAGGCAAAAGCAATAGCGAGAACCCACGCAGTCCATAATACCAGAATAAAAGCCAACGACTATCCCAACGGTCTGTAAGCCATCCGGAAGCTATAGTACCCATGATATCAAAGATTCCTATAACGGCTAACATGCTCGACGCTCTTACTTCAGGAATTCCATGTTCAATACTGTGGGGAATAAAATGTGTTCCGATAAGTCCATTTGTTGAAAGACCACATATGAAGAAACTACCTGCAAGTAACCAAAAATCCTTGGACCGGATGCCTGCTCTCAGCCCATTCACCACAGAAACGAATGGGTTAGTTTGTCGCTGTTCATCAACTTCAGAAGCCTCCACTGCCCCATATGGAAGAACTCCTGCATCGTCAGGTTTGTTACGCATCAGCCATACAACCAGCAAAACGACTATCAGAGAAGCGGCGGACGTAACCCAAACAACAGCTTGCCAACTATACGATGACGTTATTTTTGCAAACAGAGGCAGGAAAATAAGCTGACCCGTCGCTCCGCTTGCGGTAAACATTCCAACAATCAAGCCCCGTCGTTCTTTAAACCACTTGTTGGCTACAACCGCTCCCAAAACGGAGGAAGTTAATCCTGTGCCAAGACCAACCACCACTCCCCATAAGATCGCCATATGCCACTCACTCTTCATCAAAGATGAAAGGCTTGTTCCAATAGCCAACAATGAGAGTGCGATAATCATAATTCGTCTTATCCCATATCGTTCCATAAAGGCGGCGGCAAACGGACCACACAGGCCATACAGCGCCAGGTTGATAGCTAAAGGGAAAGTAACAGCCGTCCGATCCCATCCAAATGATTGTTCGAGGGGAATGATCAGTACACCCGGAGTTGACCGTACTCCAGCTGAAACCAATAGGGTTAAAAATGTTACTCCAGCTACAATCCAGTATATTCGGTGCGATGTTGGTTTCATTGAAGAACCGTAAACATTCATTGGAAACCTCCTCCTTGACAATAGGATAAGCGACAATGATATATTTGTAAAAACGAATAATGTAGAAAACCTCCGTCAGACCATGGCTGATATTACTACCGGATAAACAGGGAATATCCGAATCGGGTCGATGGCACCTACTGCAAGTATACGTTTACCTGAAATTTTGGTTGGTTATTGCAATCAACATCCTAAGGTACAAACTCACGCTGGAAATAGGAAACACCGTTACAATCAGTGAACGGGTGTCGTCTGGGGAATTGGATATTGGTATTTGCACAGCACCTGACTTAGACCTGGGGCTAAAATTTCATCCATTGTTTACTGAGAAGCTTGGTCTGCTGTTGCCTGATACACATCCGCTTGCAGCAGTCAAAAACCTGATCTGTGCAGGCGATTGAAAGGTGAACGCCTAATACTCACCGGGCGTAATTGTGCTTATCGAAGGAAATTGGAAAAAATATTATGGGAAAGAGGCAATAATGTGATTCCCGTCATCCAAACTGGAAGTGTTGAAGCGGTTAAACAGATGGTACAAAAGGGACTTGGTATCGGAATAGTCCCCTTGGCCGTGACCAATCCATTACCGCCAGGGACAGTTGTAAAAGCAGCTCACGATTTGGAACTTGATGTCACAATCGGACTTTTACAAAGAAGGAATGAGTACGTAAGCAGAGCAATGGAAAGTTTAATTAACTCCCTCCAAAATTCATTGCAGCAAGCATAGAGAGTCTTCCGGATTACTAACTTCCAAACTTATATGCCCGCGCATCTCCTGTCTATCCGAATAACTCACAACTGCAATCACATTTGCTTCTACATAACCCTTGTGCATATAAATGCATAAATGTTTTTAAAAAATGGGTACCTCAAAAGATTGAGATACCCATTTTTATTTATTCTCCTACGTACGCTTCACGATAGATTTGTTCAATCTCTCTTTTGGTCAACCAACGCGGATTATTGTTTAACAGACGGTCGATCTTGCTTGCTTCTTCCGCAAGAGCCGGAATGTCTGCCTCCGTTAACCCTTTTACCTCTTTCATTTTCGGAATTCCCACGTCTTCCGAAAGTTTTGCCATTGCTTGAACCGCACAATCTGCCGCTTCACGGAGGGAAAGACCCTCTACATTCTCTCCCATGGCTTTTGCGACTTCCGCAAATTTTTCGAGGTTGGAGACCACGTTGTATTTCATCACAAAAGGAAGCAGCATCGAATTGGATACACCATGTGTGACATGGAATTTTCCTCCCAACGGATATGCTAGTGCGTGAACGGCACCTACCCCTGCATTTCCAAGGGAAATTCCCGCAAGAAGGCTGCCCATCGCCATGTCTTCCCTCGCTTTGATGTCTTTTCCGTTGTAGACAGCATTTCGAAGTGAACGAGAGACAAGTTTGATGGCTTGAAGCGCAATTCCATCGGTCAACTCGCTCGCCCGAATGGCCGTGTACGATTCAACCGCGTGTACCAGTGCGTCCATTCCGGAAGCTGCAGTAACGCTCGGAGGGCATGTCACGGTCATTTCTGCGTCGACAATCGCTACATCGGGCAAGAGATATGGACTTACAATTCCCTTTTTCACGTTGTCCCGAATATCCGTAAAGATCGCGTTGTAGGTCACTTCGCTGCCAGTACCGGATGTGGTGGGGATTAAGATGAACGGAATCCCTTTGTTTTGAACTTTTTCGATTCCGACGAGATCGCGTACATCCCCTTCGTTTGTCATGATAATCGAAAGAACTTTTGTGCTGTCGAGAGCGGATCCGCCCCCAACCCCCACAAATAAATCGTATCCTTTTCCTTTAATCGTTCCGGCAATTTCTTCTAGATTTTCAAACGGCGGCTCGGGAATCACTTGATCGATAATATCAAATGGGATATCGCCAAAGTGCTGCGTTACATTTTTGACAAGACCTGTCTCATTTATAATCTTATCGGTAATGACAAGAATTTTCGTTGCTCCTAGCTTTTGGGCTTCGGTTCTGATCTGTGAAACAGAACCTACGCCAGTAATGAGAACGCCAGGCGTTCGGAAAAACGAGATACTCATATTGCAGCCTCCTATTAAGAAAGTCGGATTCCGATAAATTTGATTTCCATCATATCCTCGATTGCGTATTTAACGCCCTCTTTTCCGATTCCGCTTTGTTTCACGCCGCCATACGGAATATGGTCGTAGCGGACGGTTGAAATTTCATTGATCCATACACCGCCCGTTTCAAGTGTATCCGCTAGTCGGAACGCACGGTTGATGTCTTTGGTGAATACCCCTGCTTGCAGACCATAATCGGAGTTATTGGCAGCGGCAACCACTTCTTCTTCGGTTTCAAATGGAATAACGCAAACAAGAGGAGCGAAAACTTCTTGGCATACTACCTTCATGGAAGGTTCTACTTCAGACAGAACGGTTGGCAAGTAGCTTTGTCCTTCACGTTTTCCGCCCGCAAGAACTTTTGCTCCTTGTGTTACCGCTTCATGTACCCATTCCTCGATACGGTTTGCTGCATCCTGAGTGATCATCGGACCTACATCGGTTGTTTCATCAAGGGGATCTCCCACCTTCAGCGCTTCCACTAGCGGTACAAATCTATCAAGGAATGATTGAAAAACTTCTTTTTGTACATAGATTCGTTGTACGGAAATACAAGCCTGACCCGCGAAAGCAAATCCGCCTTTCACCATGCTCGTCGCGGCGAGATCAAGGTCTGCGTCGGCAAAAATTATGTTCGGTGAATTGGAGCCAAGTTCGAGCGTTACTTTCTTGTTTCCTGCCATTTCTTTGATTTTAAAACCAATCGGGCCGCTTCCGGTAAAGGTTACTTTTTTCACCAGAGGATGCGTAACGAGCGGTTCCCCTAATTCAACACCGGTTCCCATGACAATGTTAAGTGCACCTTTTGGAAGACCTGCTTTTTCGAAAACTTCAGCTAACAAAATGGAGCTGAGAGGAGTTTTTTCGGCCGGTTTTAACACAACAGTATTTCCGGCCGCAAACGCAGGTGCTAACTTATGCAACACCAAATTTAGCGGGAAGTTAAACGGTGTGATCGCCAATACGACTCCAAGAGGGTATTTCTTTGACATACCCACACGGTTTTCACCGCCAACCGCGGCATCAAGCGGAATCAATTCTCCGGTAATCTTTTTTGCTTCTTCGCTGGCAAAACGGAGAACTTGTACGGCTCGTCCTACTTCCCCGCGTGAGTCACGAATCGGTTTTCCCGCTTCTTGACACAACAAAGTTGCGAAGCGTTCCGAATCATTTTCGAGAAGATCTGCTGCTTTGCGGAGAATTGTGGAACGTTCATGAGCAGGAAGCTTCTTCATTGTGTCATGAAATACACGATGAGCGACTTCTACCGCATGATTGGCGTCTTCCAAAGTGGCAAAATCCACAGTTCCAACCAATTCTTGGTTATAGGGATTCCATACTTCAAAAGTCGTACGTCCTCCCCCTACGAGCATTTCACCGTTAATCAAAGAACCAAATCGATACATCCTGCTTCCCTCCTACATTCCCAAGAATGCTTTTTTAACGTGTTCGTTATTGAGTAAGTCCGTTCCGTTTCCTTCAATTGAGATTGATCCATTTTCCAAAACATAGGAACGATCCACGATTTGAAGGGTCTGTCTCACGTTTTGCTCAACAAGCATGATGGTGATTCCGCCCTTGTTGATTTGCTGGATCAATTGAAAAAGCTGCTTCACCAGCAAAGGGGATAAACCAAGGGACGGTTCGTCAAACATCAATAGTTTCGGTCTGCTCATAAGAGCTCGGCCGATTGCCACCATCTGTTGTTCTCCGCCGCTTAAAGTTTTTGCGATTTGGTTTTCTCGTTCCTTTAAACGCGGAAGCAATTCATAGATTTCATCCAATGTTTCCTGGCGGTGTTTTTTCGCTTCCGGAATCGTAGACCCCAGAAGGAGATTCTCTTTCACAGTCATGAGCGGAAACAAACGCCTTCCTTCCGGAACTTGAGCAATTCCGAGACCCACCCGTTCATGTGCCGGAACTGCTGTAATGTCTTGACCCTGAAATTCAACAGATCCACTTGTTAACTTCCGCATACCGGAAATAGAGTTGATCAGCGTTGATTTCCCTGCACCATTACTGCCGACTATACTTACAATTTCCCCTTCGAAAACTTGTAAGCTGGCTCCGCTCAATGCTTGCATGCCACCGTAGTGTACAGATAGATTGTTTACTTTAAGCATGAACTTCACCCCCCAGATATGCTTCGATTACTATTGGATCCTGGGTTACATCTTGCGGGGTTCCCTCTGCAATCTTTTCACCGTACGAGATAACCAATACCCGTTCACAGAGCTGCATAACGGCACGCATGACATGCTCAATCATTAAAATGGTTACACCGGATTCACGAATTTCACGAATGAGTTTTACTGCATCATCGACCTCGCTCGGAGTAAGCCCTGCAAGCACTTCATCCAATAAAAGAAGCTTTGGTTCCGTAGCTAGTGCTTTGGCGATTTCAAGACGTTTTCTGTCAACAATTGTAAGATTTTTTGCAAGAACATCTTTGCGACTGCCTAGTCCTGCTTTTTCGATGACTTCTTCCGCTTTCTCCAACGCGGCTTTGCGGTTATTGGTTCTTGCGAACGCGCCAACCGCCACGTTATAAAGAACCGTCTTATTGCCAAACGGTTTTACAATCTGAAACGTTCTTCCGATCCCCTCATGACAAAGAACGTGAGGCGGTTTGCCTGTAATATCCTTTCCGTTATACACGATGGAACCGCTATCCGGTTTAATGTAGCCGGAAATTTGGTTAAAAAGTGTGGATTTACCCGCCCCATTCGGGCCGATAATTCCATAGATTTGCCCCTCGTTAATGGAAAGTGTCAAATTTTTTGTTACGGTCAGTCCCCCGAATTTTTTATTTAGATCGTTGATTTGCAACAACACGCCCATCGATTACCTTCCGCTCCTTCCTTTTTGACAGAAGATTTTGTAAGGGTTCTAAAATGCCTTTCGGGCAAAACAGTATTATAAGCGCTACGATGGTGCCGTAAATTACAAGATGCAGCCCAGGAATGGAGTCACCCAACGAAACGCGGGTAATTTCTCCGATCGTTGTAAGGAAAAGAGAACCAACAAACGGTCCAAAAACGGTGCCAATGCCACCTACAATGCTTAAGAAAACCATTTGTACCGACATACCGGCACCCGCAATAGTATCAGGAAGAATGTACATGGTAAGCTGACCGAAGTATGTCCCCCCGATGCCTGTGAAGAAGGCGGAGATGGCCGCTGCATAAAGCTTTACACGAGATGTGTTAATTCCAAGAGCTTTTGCGGCATCTTCGTCTTCGCGCAATGCGGTAAGATAGAACCCAAGTTTGGAACGGTCAATGTACCAGGAAACAAATAGAATGATCGCAAGAAATACATAAATGATATAGTAGTACGGTAATTTTTCCACAAATTGAAAATCAAGGAACGTAGCGTCACTTTTGTATGGAACTACAATTCCCTCTGAAGCGCCCAGTTCAATTTTTCCAATATGCTGTACGGTATTTAGGATTGTAAGCAACCCGCCTGAAAACGCAATTGTCGCAATAGCATAATAAGCCCCTTTAAGTTTAAAGGTAGGGACCCCGATTAGGACGGCTACAATTGCGCTGACGATTCCACCTATAATCATCCCGATCCAGGGTGTCAATCCAAGATGAATAAAAAGGAGTGACGAAATGTATCCACCGATCGCCATAAAGGCAGAGTGACCAAAACTTAATTGTCCTGCAAATCCGCCCACAATGTTCCAAGCGGTCGCGAGATAGGCGAAAAGAAAAATGTTGATGCAAGCCAGCAAAATATAATCGTCTTGGACAAAGACTGGTAAAACAAGAAACACTAATGCGGCAATAAGCAGAGGCATAAATCTTTTCATCAGTCTCACTCCTTTTTACCAGTCATGCGGAGATCCAAAGAGTCCGCTTGGACGAATAAATAAGAAAATCAAAAATCCGTAAAGAACGATCATTGGAGACAATGTGTAAGGCACATATAAAGAGGACACCGATTCTACAATCCCAATAAGGAGTCCGCCGATGATGGCCCCCGGAATGCTGCCAAGCCCCCCCAGAACAACTGTCACGAAAGCCATCGTCCCAAATAACGATCCGATAGCCGGGTACAACTGATTGAAGGGAAGTAACGCGACGCCTGCAGCGCCTAATAAAGCCATTCCGACTCCAAATGCAATGCTAAACGTTTTCTCCACAGAAATACCCATTAATTTGGCCGCGTTTCGATCCTGTCCAACCGCACGGATTCTTCGTCCAATTTCGGTCCGATTCATGAAAAGATAGAACAATACGGTAACAATGGCACACAGGAAAAAGGCATACAGTTTTGGCGTGTTGATAATAATGGAGCCCAGTTGAATCGTTTGATCTGAGAAAGATGTTTTCGCTACACGATAATCCGCTTTAAACAGGGCGAGAAACCCATTTTCAATAACAATCGCAATGGCCGCAGTTAATAAAAGAGCGGAGATCGGTTCTCGAACATCTTGCTCCTTGTTTAAGACAGGTTGAATGAGCCATCTATTGGTTACATATCCTATAACAAATATCACCGGAACTACGATCAGCAATGTTAGATAAGGATGAAGACCGAGAAATGTAATCCCGAAATAGGAAATAAACATTGCCATCATCAAAAAGGTTCCATGTCCAAAGTTGATCACGCGCATGATACCGAAAATCAGAGTTAAACCAAGCGCAATCAAACCGTAGACACTGCCCATTAAGATTCCTTGTACAACAGCCTGAAGCAATGGGATGTCCTCCTCTCTTAGGTTAAAGAGGGCGGGTACCCCCGCCCCATTGGTTTATTGAGCTTGATACGGGAAGACGATATTTGCACCTTGACGAGCATCAGATGCCGGGTAAACAGTTACACGCTCGATTTTGCCGTTCACTTTCTGGAATTGCGCAATGACAAGTGACGGATCCGGTAATGTCTGAGTGGAATCAAAATGAATCGTCTTGGTGTATATTACTGTCGGGCCAGATGTAATATTAGAGGCTTTTAACGCATCACGAAGCTTGTCACTATCGGTAGACTTTGCACGCTCCAAAGCGTCTGCGATCGTGTAAATCCCCGCGTATTCCTTGATTTGTTCGCCGGATGGATGAGTTCCAAACTTTTCAACAAACTTCTTGTCAAGCTCTTTGCTTCCCGGTCTGTTAACATCCGGTTCCCAAGCGGAAACGTCAAACCAGTTTAGAGCGTCTTCCCCAGCGTTCTTAAGGAATTGCGGATCTGCCGTACCACCTGAAGTCGAAATGAACGCCTTCGGTTTTACTTGCTGTTGCTTAAATCCTTTTGCCAAGAGAGTAGCATCCTGGACATAGGAAACCATTAAAATAACGTCAGGATTTGCATTTTTTACTTTTGATACAACAGGTGTCAGATCAGCTGCTTTTCGGTCATACGCTTCATTTAGCACGATGTCGTATCCGTTTTTCGGGAGTTCCTCTTTCCAATACTTAGCGACTCCTTGTCCCCAAGATGAGTTTTCGTATACTAAGGCGATCGATTTAATGTCTGACTTTTTCTTCATATCATTCAAAAATTGAATTTGAGTTTTCACGCGCATCGAAGATGTATCCGCAATACGGAAAACATACTTGAGTCCGCGAGAGGTGACCAAATCGTCAGATGGAACACTTGCAAACCAAATTTTCTTTTGCTTTTCCGCTTCTTGGCTTGCAGGTATGGTCATGCCCGATTGGTATGCTCCCGTGATCAACGCAACCTTTTCTTGAGTGATCAAACGGGAAGTTTCCGACTGCGCCACCTGCTGATTTCCTTGGGAGTCTCCCCAAACAACCTGGAGTTTCGCTCCATTCATGCTTTTGATGCCGCCTTTTGCGTTGATCTCGTCGACCGCGAATTGTATTGCTTTTCTGGACTGATCTCCGAGTGGAGCAGCGTCACCGGTTAGTGGAAGAATTGCACCGATTTTAATGTCGTTGGAACCTCCGGAACCTTGGCCGGCAGTCGATTCCTGCTTGCCGCAACCAATTAGACTGACGGATAATAACGAACCTGCAGCCACTAAAGCCAGTGATTTCTTAAAAATTCCTTTCTTCAAGTTAAGAACCCCCTTATTTCTTTTAAAATTTATGTTCAACGACTCATTCTTGAATACGCATTCTGAATACGTATTCAAAATCAGGCCGGAGAAACCTTTGTATGCGCTTTCACCCCTAAGATAAAACAGCGAATGGTTCAACAATCATCTTTTTCGACCGGTTGTTTTACGAATGACAAGTTCAGGTTGAAGTATAATCTGTCTCGGACGATCTGACTCCACACCATGCTCAATCATCTCAATAAGATTTTCCGCCGCTATTTCACCGATCCTAAATTTATGGTGACCTACGCTTGTTAATTGAATTGCATGATGGGAAGCCATACTGATGTCATCGATTCCGGCAAGACTGACATCCTCCGGAATTCGAAGTCCCATTGAAAGTACTGCATCCATACAGGAAAACGCCATTGCGTCCGTTGCGCAAAGAATTGCAGTGGGCGGATTGCTCATATGCATCAACTTCAGGGTGATCTTCCCAACTTCAGACGAACTTGTATCACAAACGTGGAACAAATCCGGTTGAAGTGAAAGTCCCGCCTCTCTCAAGACTTGTTCAAAACCGATTTTACGTTCAAAAAAAGTCGAGATATTAGTTTCCCCTGAGATGTACGCTATTCTTCGATGGCCCAACTCAAGAAGATGGTGCGTAATCATTTCTGCAGCCGAAAAATTGTCAAGTATTACATAGTTGCCACCTTTTCGAGGACGTCTGTTGAACAGCATATAGGGAATTCCTGATCTCTCGATTTCCTCAAACATGGGGTCATCAAGCTTGATCGACGACAACAGAATGCCATCCACCTTATTTCCCCTGATGGAATCGAAAATATCCCGTAATGCCATTGCGCCTTCGAAGTACACCATTGTTTTGTATCCACGGTTTGTGGCCAAATCTACAATTGAGTTCGTTGTTTCCACAAAGAAACCGTTGCTGAGTGTACCTGAAATAAGGGCTATGGTCCGTGTGCTATTCGTTACAAGACTGCGAGCAATCAGATTCGGTTGATAGCCCAGTTCCTCAATAGCACGCAACACCTTGTTTCGTGTATCCGGTTTCACGCTTTCAGGATTATTCAGCACTCGCGAAACAGTCGATTGAGACACACCGGCCATTTTGGCAACGTCTCTTGAAGATATCATGGCCTCTTACCTACTTCCTGCTTTTCATTTTGAATACGTATTCAAAGATTGATTTAAGTATACATTCATAAAAATTTTTTGTCTAGCTTGCAAACACAAACTTTGTGAACTGCCCACCACTTAACCTTCGGTTTGAAGTGGGAGAATTCTTGGCTACATATGTTTAAAAATACGGTTTGATTATTACCGATATCGAACAGTAAGATTAGATAGACTTCAAAGATTCGGCAAGATACGCTTGCAAAAAAGGTGGGGGTTTCCCACCTTTCCCTCGTTTCCATTTGCCTTAATTGCGATTGAACACGACCAGCTTCAACTCGGTCATTTCTTCAATTGCGTATTTCAATCCTTCGCGGCCAAATCCACTTTCCTTGACCCCTCCATATGGCATATGATCCACGCGGAACGTTGGAATGTCGTTGATCATCACGCCGCCGACATGAAGTTTCTCGGCTGCATCCAGTGCCACATGAATATTTTCCGTGTAAATTCCCGCCTGCAGACCATAACGTGAATCATTCACCAACTCAATTGCCTCGTCGATTGTTTTTATTTTATTGATCAAAACGATCAGAGCAAACACTTCTTGGCAGGATACTTTCAGGGTTGGGTCGACATCCAACAGCACTGTCGGCCGGAGAATGTTCCCCTCGACAGTCCCTCCTGCCGCAACTTTTGCACCCTGTTGTTTTGCTTCCTCAATCCAGTCAAGCGAACGTTTCACATCTTTGGGCGAGATTAAGGCAGACAGATCTGTTGCCGGATTGAGCGGATCACCGATCTGCAGTTTATTTGTGGCCTCGACAAATTTTTCAACAAATTCGTCGTATGCTTCTTCGTGAACATAAACACGCTGCAGAGAAATGCAGACCTGGCCTTGGAAGGCAAAAGCCCCGGTTACGCAGCGGGAAATGATTTTGTCGATGTTGACCCCTTTATCGACAATGACGGCAGAGTTAGAGCCAAGCTCCAGTGTAACACGCTTGAGTCCCGCTTTGTTGCGGATTCCGATGCCGACAGTTGGGCTTCCCGTGAAGGTAATGACTTGTACACGGTGATCGGTGACAATTCGCTCCCCTGCAACCGAGCCGCTTCCGGTAACCACATTTAACGCTCCAGCCGGCAAACCGGCTTCCTGCAAGAGTTCTGCAATAAAGAACGACGAAAGAGGAGTCTGAGTGGCCGGCTTTAACACAATCGTGTTTCCGGATGCAATCGCCGGTCCCACTTTGTGGGCGACTAAATTCATCGGAAAATTGAACGGCGTAATGGCACCGACCACTCCAACCGGTTCCCGTACAGTATACGCGACCCGGCCTTCCCCACCCGGAGCTGCATCAAGCGGCAGTGTCTCACCGTGAATTCGCTTTGCTTCTTCCGCCGCAAACTTATAGGTTTGAACCGTTCGCGCCACCTCTCCTTTTGCCGTTGTAATCGGTTTGGCAGCTTCCAATGCAATGATTTGCGCTGCTTCATCCGCACGCTGTTCCAACAAGAGGGCCAATTTTTCCAGGATGCGGGCCCGTTGATGGGCAGGCATTTTCGCCATGATTCCGCGAGCTTGATAAGCCGCTTCGATCGCCTGATTCACTTCCTCTACAGTTGCGACAGGTATTTCAGCAATCGGTTCCCCATTATAGGGTGAATAGAGTGTCTCGTAATTTTTTGCTTCGACCCATTCTCCGTTAATCAATAATCTTTTTTTCATAGGAATTTTTCCTTTCTTTCTACTTGTTCTTATTGAGCACGTCAGCAAAAACGCTCTCGATGACACCAAGGCCTTCTTCCAATTGTTCGTCGGTAATCACTAACGGAGACAGAATTC
This sequence comes from Effusibacillus consociatus, assembly GCF_042652925.1. Lineage (NCBI taxonomy): Bacteria > Bacillati > Bacillota > Bacilli > Caryophanales > Alicyclobacillaceae > Effusibacillus > Effusibacillus consociatus. Next base: position 65,454 of record NZ_JBHSHC010000014.1, on the reverse strand, counting down.
GAATCACGTTGCCGTACAGCCCCGCCCCCATCACGATCACACCGCGGCGGTTGCATTCTTGAATAATCCGGCCTGTGAGATCTTTATCCGGCTCTTTCGTAATGGGATCTTTCACGACTTCCAGAGCGCACATCGCTCCCAATCCCCGAACATCGCCAATCACCGCATATTTTTGCTGCATTTGCCTGAATCGGGACAGAATTGTTTCTCCAATCGCATTCGCCCGGGCAATCAATCCGTCTTCTTCCATCATTTCGATAACTTTCAATGCCGCCACACATCCAAGCGGACTTCCGCCGTAAGTCCCGCCTATTTCTCCCGGTGCACAACTGTCCATAATCTCGGCCCGTCCTGTCACTGCGCTAATTGGCAAACCGGCTGCAATCGATTTCGACATTGTCATCAAATCCGGAACAACATCAAAATGTTCCATGGCAAACATCTGTCCGGTCCGCCCGAAACCGGTTTGCACTTCATCCGCGATGAAGAGAATGCCATACTTTTCGCAGATTTGCTTCACTCCCTGGACGAATGTTTTCGATGGAACAATGAATCCGCCTTCTCCCTGGATGGGTTCCATAATGATAGCGGCCACTTCTTCTGCAGGAACTTCAGACAGGAAAAAGTCTTCCAGACGACGGAGGATTTCCCGATCCAGCTGTTCAGGTGCCACTCCTTCCGGACTTCTGTAATAATAGGGATATGTCATTTTATAGGTATCCGGAGCAAAAGGACCGAAGCCAAACTTATAGGGCTTTACCTTACTCGTCAGTGACATGGCGAGCAGTGTCCGTCCATGGAATCCTCTCTCAAACGAGATGATCGCTTTTCTCCCTGTATATTTGCGGGCAATCTTTACCGCGTTTTCAACCGCTTCCGCCCCGCTGTTCAAGAAAAATGTTTTCTTTTCATGAGTTCCCGGAGTCATTTGATTCAGTTTTTCCGCCAATTTCACGTAGGGTTCATACATCATGACGTGGAAGCAAGGATGAATATACTTATCAAGCTGCTCCTTCAAGGCCTCAACTACTTTCGGCGGGCAGTGTCCAGCGTTTAAGCTGCCGATTGCCCCGGCGAAATCGATGAACGTATTTCCGTCAACATCGGTAAGAAGCGCCCCTTCTCCCTTCTCCGCAAAAGTCGGAACTGTGTTAAACGGACCGCGTGGTACATTCTTTTCTTTTTTCTCAAGCAGCTCTTGCGCTTTCGGCCCGGGAATCGACGTATTCAGCTGAATAAACTTTTTCGTTGTGCTTTGCATGCAAGAATCCCTCCTGTGGAACAGTGATATGGTGTAACCGTAAGACAGCAATTTGTCTTATATGCTGACTTTTACAAGCAATTATTGTGCCAACTATTGCCGGGCTGGTCCCGTTTCAGAAACGGAAGGATCCGCGTACACCGAATGTTTTTCATTGGGAATCCGAATCAGGTAAATCAATCCAACCACCCACCAACCGGCGATAATAAACCACTCATACGGCCATACCAGCGCCGCCGGCATCCACCAGCCATACCAGCATCTTCCGTCCAAACAGCGGAGCCAGAATGGACAGTACACCGATAAACAGAATCGCATTGGAGGGAGTCTTATACTTCGGATGCATCACGGCAACCCACTTGGGAATCATATTCGAGTCAGCCATCGCGTACAAGATCCGGCTGCCGCCAATCATGAACGCGTTCCAACTGGTCAGGATTCCGCCAATGCCGCCAAGAATCAGGATTTTCGCCGCCAGCGGACTGCCAAAGACAGCCGCCATTGCATCAACCGAAGCAAGTTTCGTATTTTTCAATTCTTCCGCGCCCAAGCTGTGGCCCACACCATAAGTAACTCCAATGTAAAACAAAGCGGCCAGAATTACGGAAAGGATCAAGATATTCCCAATCTGCTTATGGGGAATGTTGATTTCCTCGGCAGCTTGCGGGATCACGTCAAATCCGACAAACAGGAACGGGATCATAACCATAACCGCAAAAATGCCCGACCATCCATCCACCAGCAATGGGGCAGGAGATGGGGTTCCCGAAGTGACCAAGCTTCCGGTGATCAGCAATACCCCGGCCAACCCTAATACGACAGTGCAAATCAACTGGAAGACAGCAGCCGTTTTTACACCGACGTAATTTAACCACGTAATGAAAAATGCGCCCAACATGCCGACTGCCACCCACGACGCATGAACATCCCATCCGGCAACCGTCCACATATGCCCGACCTTATAATTGGGCACAAGGTATTCCAATACGGTCGGCAATGCCACCGCTTCAAAAGCGACAACCGATATATACCCCAAAGCAATTGCCCAAGAAGCGATAAACGACCATCTTAACCCCATCGCCCGGTGGGTATACACGTGTTCGCCGCCCGTTTCCGGCATTGCCGATGTCAACTCGGCATAAGTAAGACCTACAAATAAAACCATAATAGCTCCGATTACAAAGGCAATTAAGGAACCGAGAACTCCGGCCGACTGCACCCAGCCATTGGCCAATACCACCCATCCCCAGCCGATCATGGCCCCAAAGGCCAATACCAATACGTCCAGCCTTCCCAACACTTTGACAAATCCATCCTTTTGGCTCATCTTCTTCGCCCCCTGTCACAGTGATAATTAGTTAAACCAACTTTCAGATAGCGTTTCGCGTGAATCCCCCGTCTGCTGTCTTTTTTAAGCAATTTTTGCGCCAATTTTGTGAACGCGGTTTTTTATAGAATTGCAAGAAATATGCTTTGTTTTTAATTCAAAATTGAATGATCGTTATTCATTTTTGAATGATCGGACAGCCTGGCCAAACAGTTTTTGATAACGCCGGCTCATAGTCGGTTGACTCACTTCTAAAACTTCAGCCGCCTTTGTGATCGTTTTGTATTTTGCAATCGCCATTTCAATTAACTGCAGTTCGGTCAGCTCTACAGCCTGTTCCAGCGGAATAATGGAATTTACCTGCACTGGAGGAAGGCTGACATTTGACTGAACCTGAGATACATTGGCCTTTTGGCTTCCTACGATTGTCGCCAGGTCATTCGCTGTAATCAGTTGGCCGGTTGTCACCACCATCGCTCGCTCGATGGCGTTTTGCAGTTGTCTGACGTTTCCCGGCCAATGGTACGCTTTCAGAATTTCGATGGCGTCTTCGGAAAAATGTTTTTTCAACATAAATTTCTGGTTGAAAAATTGCAAAAAATAGTAGACCAACGATTCCACATCTTCGATCCTTTCCCGTAAAGCCGGAACATACAAAGGAATCACGTGCAAACGGTAAAAAAGATCCTCACGGAATGCTCCACTCCCAACCATCTCTTCCAGGTTTTTGTTGGTAGCCGTGATGATTCGCACGTTGATCGGAATCGGGCGAGTTCCGCCTACTTTGAGAATTTCACGTTCCTGAATCGCCCGCAGCAATTTGACCTGCAGATTCAGCGGCAGCTCGGCCACTTCATCCAAAAACAAGGTTCCATTGTTCGCCAGTTCGAACAACCCTTTTTTTCCTTGGTGAAGCGCACCGGTAAAGGCCCCTTTTTCATATCCAAATAATTCGCTCTCCAACAAGTTTTCCGGGATGGAACCGCAATTGATTTTGACAAAAGGCTGATCCGCCCGCGGACTGAAATGGTGGATGGCGTGGGCAATAAGTTCCTTCCCTACTCCGGACTCTCCGTAAATAGTGACTGTGGACTCTGCCCGGGCAATCCGTTCGACCTCCCACATCAATTGTTTCATGCGATCCGACTGATAAATGATCGGTTTCTCGCCAACCTGGTGATTTTTTCGGAGGCTGTCGATTTCTTTCCGGTATTGTTCGGTCAGCTGCTTTACCTGTTTCAGCTCGCATTCAAGCCGGGTGACTTCCGTGATGTCCCTGGAAGCAATAACGATCCGCTCCACCTGTTTTTTGCGATTAAAAATCGGGTTGCCCACCGCGAGAATTTTTCTGCCAAACCGGTTTTCCTGGATGACCGAGATTTTTCTTTTTTCCTGCAGGACCTTTTGGGTGACCGAAGGCTTAAACCAGCCTTCTTCTACAAGATTCAAAATATTCTGGCCAACCAAGGTAGCCGGATTGACCCCCCACATGTTGTTGGTGCTGCGGTTGGATACACGCAATATTTTCCCTTTCGCATCGACAACCAAAATTTCATCATAAATGGAATCGACGATCGCTTCCAAATCAGTCGTTAAATCCCGCAAGTCCTGAGAAAAGGTTTGTTTTAAACACTCGATTTCCACAGCCCCGCTGTCTAGCCACCCAATAATCTCTTTCTGCTCGTTTTGGATCAATAGGTAAGGAAACAGCAAATCAGATTCTGACAGCATGCGATTTTGACTAATAATTTTAAATTCCTTGCTGAAAGTGATTGGATCGGTCAATTTCTGAGTCTGCAAGAGCAGTGAGTAGCTGTCTGCGATCCCGCTCAGGACTTCCCCTTGTTTGCCAATCAGCAGCCGGGATTTCTGTTTTCGAAGCAGGGCGAGACCTTCTTTCACTGTAAGGGAGTCCTCAACAATAACAAAATCGGTGTTCATGGATTGTATGGTATGCATGGACATCTTCCTTTTTATCTCATCAGTTCGGTCAGCTGCAAAATCTTTTTTTCCCGTTCCCGCCTCGCTTGAATCGCCTGGTCAACAGTAACGGCCAGAAAGCGGGCAATCGAAAGGGGTCTTGATTGAGCGATGATATCCAGATCCGGACTGATCACCGTTCCAATCGTTACAAATCCGCCGCCGGTGGTTGCATCGTTCAGCAGCACGATGATTTCTTCATCGTTCGGGACCATGATCACCCCAATCGGATATACGATATCAACGACATTAAACGAGCTGTTTCCCGCTCCGAAAGGCGGTTCAAAATCTTTCAACGATAAAGTGGCTCCTTTATAACGATACGCCACCCGATTGGACTCGTGGGAAACCTTCCACTCCGTATTGAGAAAAGACTTGACGCCCTGATCGTTGACTCTGTAGCTGGAAAGCCCCATGACCACTCGCAAATCATTGGCATTTTTAAAATGCGGAATAAAATCTGGAGGAATCCGTTTTCCGACCAGTCTAAAAACTCCGGGGAGCGGATCCCCGATCGGAACTTCATCCCCCGCCTCCAGCTTTCGTCCCTGATATCCGCCAAAATGACTGGGAACGTACGTCGATTTGCTTCCCAGAATTTCAGGAACCCGAACTCCGCCGGAAACGCACAGATAGGTTTTGACCCCATTTTTTGAGAGTTTCGCAAAAGATAAAACATCGCCTTCCTGGACTTTGATATTTTCCCACATGGGAATCGGTTCGTTGTTTAAAAACGGCTGAAGGGGCGCACCGGTTATCGCGATCACTGTTTTTTTCTGAAATTCTATTTTTGGACCCAGAAGAGTAATCTCCAATCCGGCATAATCTACCGGATTCCCCAGCAGAAGATTGCCGACCAAAAAGGAGTATTTGTCAGCGGCTCCCGAAGGAGGAACCCCTAAATGGTAGTTACCATTCCGCCCCATATCCTGTACTGTCGTCTGTAATCCGGGCTCTAGAATACGCAGCACCTAAAAAACCTCCATTAATTCCTGAATATACCGCTGTCCTTTCATAAAGTACTCCTCCGCCGAAAATACGATGTCTTTCTTGTGGTAGCAATAGATTCCTTGATTTACTTCCGTCACAATCCGGTTATACTCACTCTCGTCAATCGGTCGGTACTTCCATAGATCACCCGGTCGAGCCAGAAAAAATGTATCCTTCAAATCCGCTAACCTTTGTTCCCGGTGATAGACTGGGACCGCTGACATACCAATTAACTGATAACTTCCAGGACCGGATACCGGATACACAACGGTGAACGCTCCGCCAACCCCAACCGCTTGATTGGGCGTATCGGTTCGGGGACTCAAGTATTTGGGGGTCTGGATAATTTCTTCCCGTGACACACCCAATGGGAATTGCCAAGCCGTTCCCGGCGTAAATCCAACCATGGTGATCAGATAAGGCGTGGACGAATGAGCCTCAATAAATGCCTGTTTATCCGTAAATCCGTTGATTTTCATGACGAACTCAAAGTTTGAAAGGTCTGGAGCCTGATGGCGGCTTTTAAATCTTTCGGAGTACTCCCTCGTGATCGGATCATCATACCAAGTCGGAATTTCCACAATTCGCACCGATAAATTCAGTTCGGAGGGATTGCTTTTGGTAATGTCGATTTCCTTTAAATAATCTACCAAATCATGAGCGGAAATGATTTCAGGATTAAATCGAACCAGATATGAAGCGTTGGAAGGGCAAATTTCAATAATTCCCGGGATATTTCGTCTTCTCAATTCATTCGTGATCGCTAAAGCTTTAAAATTACTTTCCGCACTCATATCACGGGAAATTTCTGCAAAGATGTACTCATCACCCGCAAAATCGAACCGTGTCTCCGGTAATGTAAACACGAAACTTCCCCCTTACTTCATTAACTTATTGATCCGTCGGCTGATTGTCGCCTGACTGACTCCGAGAATTTCGGACACTTTTGTCGCAGTTCCATATTTTTGGAGTCCCAGTTGGATCAACTGCTTTTCCAATTCAGCGACCGCTTCCTTTAAGGGCATCAGCTCAAATACCATCGCTTTCGGCCTTCTTCCTTTCCTTTCTCCGTAGAAGAGGGTTAACACGTCGTCCCGAGTTATAAAATCATTCCGGGTGGTAACGACCATGCGTTCGATAATATTTTGCAGTTCCCGAACATTGCCCGGCCAGTTATAGTTTTCCAACACTTCAAGCGCTTCCCGCGACAGGCTTTTTTCTTTGAGGTAGATACGATTGAATTTCTGCAAAAAATGAACGGATAAAGAAACAATATCCTGGATCCGCTCCCGTAAAGGTGGAATCCGAAGCGGGATTACGTTCAAACGATAATACAGATCCTCGCGAAACCGGTTCTCTTGAACCAGTTCCCACAAATTCCGGTTGGTAGCTGCAATTACCCTGACATCTATAGGGATGGTTTTCACACCGCCCACCCGTACAACTTCTCGTTCCTGCAGGACTCGCAGCAGTTTAACCTGCATGTTTAAGGGAAGTTCGGCAATTTCATCGAGAAAAATGGTTCCCTGGTTCGCCATTTCAAACAGGCCGGGTTTCCCTTTGTGGTCAGCGCCGGTAAAAGCTCCCTTTTCATATCCGAACAATTCGCTTTCGATCAGATTGTCCGGGATTGCTCCACAGTTCACGCGAATAAAAGGCTGATCTTTTCGTTTACTCGATTCATGAATCGCCTGGGCAAACACTTCTTTTCCCACCCCCGACTCCCCATTGAGAAGAACAGTCGAATCGGCGGCCGCAATCCGCCTCATTTCATCAACCAAATCTTCCATCACCCGGGAACGGTAAATGAGGTCTTTTTTCGTTTTCGAGTTTGTTATGAATTCATTCAGTTCCTGTTTATATTCTTCCGACTTCCTCTGAGCCATCTCCAGCTTTTCACGAAGCTGATTGATCTCAGTAATATCTCTTGATATGACAATGATTTTTTGCAGTTTCTCATCGTGAAAAACCGGATTTGCAACAGACCAAATCCTTCGTCCCTGCAATGTTTCCTGAATACAGGTCAGTTTTTTTTGTTGTTTGATGCACAAATCGAAAATGTTCGGCCGGAAGATCCCTTTCTCTTCAAATTCTCGTACATTCTTTCCGATCACCTGCTCAGGCCGTTCCACCATCCAAAAGTCCTGGAGGAACGTGCCCGCCAGCCGGATCACATCCCCTGCCGAATTCACGACCAGAATCTGCTCATTCGAGGATGAATAAATTGCTTGCAAATCTTCATTCAAGTTGCGGACAAATTCCAACTCCTGCACAGCCTCTTCAAACTGTTCGCGCAGAAAGAAAATATGGACGACTCCTGATATTTCCCCATTCGTCAAAAGAGGAGTGAAATTTCCGATAATCTGCTTAAAATTAAGAGAACTGTCGACACTGATGAATTGTTTCCCTGCAAGAACCTGTTCAATATTTTGATTTACCGTCAACAAGGTTTTATAGTTTCGCGAGAGAAGAAATGATTTTGACAATCCTAAAATAGTTTCCGCCATTTCATTGATAAACGTAATTTCCAAATCTGAATTTGTCGTGATAATTCCAATCCCGGCACCGTTGAGAATCCGGTTCATTTGTTCAAAATGAAGCTGATTGATTTTATTGCGGGCTTCCTGCACCGTGCTGAATCCGACTACTTGTCCCGTCTCGTCAACCCCAATCACAGCTGAAATATTGTAATAAAATTCAACCGGGTGACTTTCCGGGACTTTTAAAATATCTCTCTGATACTCGATTTTCTGTTCCAAATCCGGAGAGTTTCGTAATTGTTGCAAAACCGAAGCCAGATTCACATACCCTACAAAGTTTTCATCATCACACACCAAAGCGATTTCCGATTGATATTCATGGAGAGTTGTTATCGCTTCGTGAAGTGTGGAATCCTTATGTACGGTTGCGCCAATGGATTGTAAAATCTCCCTCCAGACAATCATCAATTTCACTCCTCTATCAAATACAGAAAATTGCTCCTAGTGGAATAATACCAGAAATTCGCTTAAAAATATTCATTTTTGAAAACTAATCAAAATCGATATTACGGTTCTTTCATAAATGAAAATCAATCCCCAAAAAGAAAAGGCTGTTGAAGAATCAACAGCCCCCCTGCCTAAATCCCTAATACCTCTTGAATAGAGGAAATTTGAATCTCATTTTCTTTCAACGCTTCTGCAATCGCTTTCGCCAGTTGCGGAGCTCCGGGAGTATCCCCATGAACACATACCGTTTCCGCTTTGATCGATACCTTTTCTCCGGTATGGGCAACCACTTGCCCTTCTTTTATCATTCGAACCACCCGATCCGCCATTTGACGGTAATCCTGGATGGAAGGCCCTTTCCTCGTGAGAACGATCGAACCAGTCGCCGTATGTTCTCGGTCCGAATACACTTCTTTTGCCACGGGGATCCCCATTTTTTGACCCGCTTCTACAACGGCCGAATGGTTCATCGCAAACACAATGGTATTGGAGTCAACTTCGGCAATAGCCTCCAGGATCGCCCTGGCCAATTTTTCATCTTCCATTGCCATCATATACAACGCTCCGTGAGGCTTAACATGCTGAATCTTGAGTCCCAATCCGGTGGCAAATTCACGCAGTGCCCCTACCTGGTAGGTGATATAATCTTTGATTTCAGCCGGGGTACAATTCATATAACGGCGGCCAAACCCCATCAAATCAGGAAAGCCAGGATGAGCCCCGATGGCTACCCCATATTTTTTCGCCAATTCCGCCGTTTTCCGCATGACGTGAGGATCCCCGCCGTGGTAACCGCAAGCGATATTGGCCGATGTGATATATTGCATCATTTCTTCGTCATTTCCCAATTGGTATAAACCAAAACTTTCTCCCATATCGCAATTCAGGTCGACTTTCAACATCGCTGATCATCTTCCTCCCTAATTAGATGTAACTAGCAAATGATCCAGGAAACGAGTTGTATAAATTCCACCTCTGAATTCAGGGTCTTTTAGAATCAACTGCAAGAGCGAAAGATTCGTTTTCAAACCTTCGATATGAATATTTTCCAACGCTTGTTCCATTTTGCGCATCGCATCGTTCCGGCTTACTCCATGCGTGATGATTTTCCCTATCATTGGATCGTAAAAGGGAGAAACAGTGCTTCCCTCAACGACCGCAAAATCCAATCGCACTTCTTCAGCCGGCAGGGTCAGCTTTTGCAGGGTACCCGGAGAAGGGAAGAATGTCTTCGGGTCTTCCGCATACAATCGGCACTCGATCGAATGACCGTTCTTTTGGATATCTTCTTGTTTATAAGGCAATTCTTCTTTGGCCGCTATACGAATTTGCAATTCCACAAGATCCAGGCAGGTTATTTCCTCCGTCACCGGATGTTCTACCTGCAGGCGGGTATTCATCTCCAAGAAATAAAATTCCTTGTTCTCGTCAAAAATGAATTCCATGGTACCTACATTGGTATAACCGATTTGTTTCACTCCCCGCAACGCGGTATCCAATAACTTCCGGCGCGTTTCTTCATCCAAAAATGGCGAAGGGCTTTCTTCCACAACCTTTTGGTTTCGCCTTTGCACGGAACATTCCCTTTCGAACAAATGGATCGCATTCCCATGGTGATCACAGGCAACCTGGACTTCGATATGATGAGGATTGGAAATAAACTTTTCCAAAAAGAGGGTCCCGTCTCCAAAATAGGAACTTGCCCGCTGCATGGTAGAAGCATATATTTTTTTCAATTCTTCGGCATTATGGATCAGTTGCATTCCGATCCCGCCGCCGCCGGCACTCGCTTTCAACATTAACGGATAGCCCAACTGTTCTGCAATCTCAAGCGCCTGTTCCACGGAGTACAATTGGCCATCCCATCCGGGGACAACAGGTACCCCCACTTTGTTCATTTGGCGGCGAGCTTCAATTTTGCTGCCCATTTGTTCAATGATGCTGGCAGCCGGTCCAATAAAGGTAATTCCTTCTTCTTCGCATCTCCGGGCAAACGCGGGATTTTCAGACAAAAAACCGTATCCCGGATGAATCGCCGTCGCACCGGTTTGCTTGGCAGCTTCTATAACCTTGTCAATATCAAGATAGCTTTTTTTCGCCTGAGCCGGTCCTACACATACCGCTTCATCCGCTTCTTCCACGAACGGGGCCTCCACATCCGCTTCCGAATAAATGGCCACCGTTTTGATCCCCAGACGTTTACAGGTACGTATAATGCGACGGGCTATTTCGCCGCGATTGGCAATTAACATTTTCTCAAAACAACTCATCAGGTTTCCTCCATATTTCAACCAGCTTATCCGGCTTTTACAATCGCGATTTCTTGTCCCGCATCCACCACATCTTCGTTCTCTACCACAAAACGTTCCAGCACACCGTCAACTTCGGCTTTGATTTCGTAGAAATTTTTCATTACTTCAATCAATCCAACCGTATCTCCGGCTTTGACAAATTGCCCTTCCTTCACATAGACATCTTGATCCGGACTTGGTGTGCGGTAAAAAACACCGGGAACCGGAGAAAAAATCGATTTTTCTGCAGACATGTGATGCCTCTCCCTTCGTTTATTCAGCTGCGATCGCTGATTTGACCTTTTCGATATTGGATTTGACTTCTTTGCGTGCTGCCAGCGCTTGTTCAAGGGATACCGGTACAAAACGCGCTTTCTCATTGGTCTTGATTTGGGCCATACGATTTAAATCCGCACTGATCACGGTTGCAATGGTGGCATACCCCCCGCCGGTTACCGCATCATTCAACAATGCGATCGGTTCGATGCCGTCCGGTACCTGGATCGAACCGATCGGATATCCCAAATCCACAACATTTGACGGATTGCTTCCCGCACCGAACGGCTGCTCGCGCGGAATAAAATTCAAGCGTTCTCCCTTAAAGCGATACCCCACCCGGTTCGCCTCCGGCGTAACTGTCCAATCTATGGTTAAAAACCGGTTCTTGCTTTCCTCGGTCAACCGATAGCTGCACAATCCCATCAAAACACGAATTTCGTGTGTTTTTGCAAACTGCGGAATCAATTCGAACGGGATTCGGGTACCGGGTTTTACCGATTTGGTTTGCATATTTCCAATTTGCAGCAGATCGCCCGCTTGCAGCGCCCGTCCCTCAAATCCGCCGATCCCGCAGAGTGTGTAAGTCGAACGGGATCCCATTATCAACGGAACGTCAATTCCGCCGGCCACCGCCAGATACACCCTGGCTCCTTGCTTGACAAAATCAAATGATAAGACATCCCCCTTCTTAATCACGAGGGTTTCCCACATTGGAACCGGTTGCCCGTTCACCTTGGGAGGAATTTCACCGCCTGTAATCGCAATCCGTGTATCTTGCTGAAATTCCAGTTCAGGTCCCATGTAGGTGATTTCCAAAGTTGCAGAATTCTCCTCATTCCCGACGAGCAAATTGGCAATCGTGAAAGAGTACTTATCCATCGCTCCGGATGGAGGCATTCCGATTTCGTAATAGCCGATACGTCCAAGATCCTGTACCGTGGTTTGCAGTCCCGGTTTGACAACTTTAATCATGATACAACCTCCCCAAAGCATCCTCCGAAAACTTTTTGGGATTTTCCATCACTTCACCAGGGGTATACGTAATTTCTTTCGTACGGTATTGGAAAGTTCCGTTTTCCACCTGTTTTCGTATCGATTCGAATTCGTCCATCGTGACGCTCCGATAGCGGAAAATGTCCCCTTGACGCGGAAACACCATCGAATCTTTAAAATCAGGAAGTTGTTGATCTTTATCGTAGATCGGTGCCGCCGCCACGCCGAACAATTGATATCCGCCAGCGCCCTGCACGGGATAAATGCAGGCAAACGCTCCGCCAAATCCAAAAGCTCTTTCCGGGGTGTATGTGCGGGGACGGACATATTTCGGCACTTCGATTTGTTGTTCCCGAGGCACCATTTGGAAACAAAAGGGCAACCCCGGGACAAATCCAACCATCGAGACTAAGAATGGATGCATCGTAAGAGCTTGGATAAAGTCCTCTTTTGAACCATATCCATTGATTCGTGCCGCGTACTCCAGATCGGTCGAGTTTGGATCTTGATGTCGATCCCGAAATCTCATCAGGGCTTCGTGAGTCCATGGATCTTCAAATAAGATCGGGACATCGACAATCCGGGAATTAATTTCAATCTCATTCAAATCAGAGACTGATTTTTCCAGTTCCTTCAATTCCTCAATCAATTGGTTGGGAGGGAATATTTCAGGATCAACGCGAACCATATAAGAAGCATTGGCCGGGCAAATATCCACGATTCCGGCCAATTGTTTTTCCCTTAACTTCCTTGCGATCGCCATCCCGCGAAAGTTGGCTTCCAAACTCATGTCCTCTGCCAACTCAACAAAAACAAATTCATCGCCACCATACTCATACCGGATCACTCTCGTTTCACCTCACACAAAATTCTGACTACGGATCCAACAAAAGATAATACAGGATCTTTCATTTGTGATTACAAGCAAAGAACGTGCCAACCAAAAATTGATGAGGGGGCCAGCATAGACCGTATGCCGTATGCTTTTCTAACCGAACCCACATCGGAAGACGGGTAAATGCCTTTCATTTTTGAAAGATAGTTTTTCAGTTTTGCAAAACTCCGGTTCGTTTTTGATGAGTAACTCTTGCATTTCTTTTTGAGGTCGAGTGGACTCAAAGTATTTTCTCTTTTTAAAAAATTGGCATAATATTTGCTTGGTTCAGTAATAGGAATTTCAACTTTGTTCTGTCACTAGGAGGTGGACAACTTATTTGCCCGTTGGCTTCGATATCAATCTTGATTCCTAAAAGGAGGTCAAAAAAGAATGGCGGAAATTCTCACAAACAGTAAACAAGAGAAAAAGGAAGACTACGCATTGGAGAAAGTCCCACCTCATTATCGAATGAACTGGTGGAGCATTACGAACGTGACCTTGGGTGTTGCGACTGCAATGATATTCATGCAAATGGGAAGTTTGATGGCACTTTCCTTCGGCAGCGTGAATGCGTTACTGGCGGAAATCTATGCAACTGTTATGGCGGGAGCTTTAGGAATCGGCATCGCGTATTATGCCGCGAAGTCCGGCTTGAACACAAACTTGATGGCCCGCGGCGGCGGATTCGGCTATATCGGAGCTTCCATAACTTCTTTTATCTACGCCATCAATTTTATTATGTACTGCGCTATTGAAGGGGCGATCATGGCCAGCGCTGTCCATGAGTACTTGCAGGTTGTTCCGGTTTGGGCTCTGATGGTCTTCTTCGGACTCATCGTAATCCCTTTCAACTGGTTTGGCATGAAACAGCTTGATAAACTTCAAAAGTGGTCGCTGCCAATTTTCATTATTCTATTGAGCGCCGGAATCATAGCAGCAGCCAATATGGCACCAGTGTTCAAAGGCAGCATCTGGTCATTCTTGCCGCAAGGAGCCCAAGCTGGTGGAAGCGCCCTTTTAACCTGTATCGGCATTATGAACGGACTCGTGGGGATCATGGCTTTGCTGGTGTCCGACTATGCCCGTTTTATCAAGAAGGAAGAATTTAAGATTGGCGTCTTTGCAGTCGGATTTATCCCGCAGCTTGTGTGCTTTTTCATTATGGGACTAATCGGCATCTGGTTCGGAGTTCGTATGGGGGAGGCGAATCCGGGAGTGTACTTCGTTCATGTGATTGGAGTTGGAGGAGCGCTGTTTACCATTTTGACCCAGCTTCGGATTAATATTACCAATCTGTACAGCGCCTCGCTTTCTCTTTCCAATTTCTTCGAGCATGTGTTCAACTTTAAACCGGGAAGAACATTCTGGGTGGCGTTTACGGCGATTGCAGCGATTGCGGCGATGTTGGCAGGAGCGCTCGATCATTTGGGTCCAATGCTGACTTTCCAAGGGGTATTCTTATTCGCTTGGGCGGCTATCCTGGTAGCCGATGCTGCAGTTGTAAAACGCACTTTAAAAATCGGTCCGCAGTATTTTGAACATCGCAGCGAATACTTGTATCCATGGAATCCCGTTGGGGTAGTATCGCTACTCGTCTCCAGCATCGTCGGTTCGTTGGCCGCGTTCGGCTATATGGGAGTCTTCCTGCAAAATATCGCGGCATTCTTCGCAGCAATCATCGGCTTTGTACTGACGATTGTACTGGCTATCGCAACCAAAGGGAAATATTACGCAAAAGATTCGGCCAACGATATTTCCTATGACGAACTTGTAGCCTAACCCCAATTGTTCGGATACCAACAATCACACCCCTCACGATTCAATCGCGAGGGGTGTTTGTATGTCTGCACGAAACCGATTTTCGCACCATTTTATTTCAAATTTGAAAAATCACTTTTCATTTTTGAAAGAAAACGTGTTGCCAAATTCATTATTTTGAGTGTAATTACTTACTCATGGGACACAAATAAAAGATAAAAAGATACTGGCATGAATATTGCAAAAAATCAGTCATTAGTACAAGTGTAAAGGGGGAATAAAATGTCCAGGTATCGTGTAGCTGTCGATGTTGGGGGAACTTTCACGGATGTTTTTATCTTTAACGAAGAAACGGGTGAAATCTCCGTTACGAAAACACCTTCTACTCCTCACAATCCGGCAAATGGGATTATTAACGGAATCGGGCAATCGGGTATTTCACTGCATGACGTATCGATTTTCTCCCACGGCACCACAGTGGGAACCAACGCATTAATCACGAGGAAATTACCAAAAATGGCATTAATCACAACCAAAGGCTTCCGTGATGTGCATGAAATCCGGAGAGGTACAAAACTGGATCTTTGGGATGCTTACAACGATGTCGCTCAGCCATATATCAAACGGCGGGATCGGCTTGAAGTGGAGGAAAGAGTCGATTACAAAGGAAACATTCTGACACCCCTAAAGGAAGACGACGCCCGAAAAATTGCACACACCCTGAAAAAGCGTGGAGTTGAGTCAATTGCCATCTGTTTCATCAACTCTTATGTGAACGCTGAAAATGAAATCCGAATGAAAAAGATTCTGGAAGAGGAACTGCCAAACGTCTATATCTGCACTTCCTCCGAAACGCTCCCGGAAATCTTTGAACACGAGAGAACCAGCACGACAGTAGTCAATGCGGGACTTGGTCCCGTTGTTGGGAAATACATCAAGGAATTGACTTCGGAACTCCGTTCGAAAGGGTACAAAGGAAACGTACTCGTCCTTCATTCCGGTGGTGGGGTCATGACTTCAAATACAGTCCCGCGTTTTGCCGCCCGCCTCGCAAGTTCCGGGATTGCCGCAGGAGCTATCGCCAGCCGGTATATCGCCCAAATGTGCGGTTTCGAAAATGCGATTGGTCTGGACATGGGTGGGACAAGTACCGATATTTCTCTAACTTATAACGGAGAACTGCGAATTACAAAAGATTGGTACATTGAATATGGCTATCCAATCCGTTTTCCAAGTATCGAACTGATCACTATTGGGGCTGGAGGAGGAAGCTTAGCCTGGATTGATCAAGGAAACTCTATGAGGAACGGTCCGCAAAGCGCCGGTGCCGATCCCGGTCCAGCATGCTATCTTCATGGTGGAACAGAACCCACCAACACAGATGCGAACGTCGTGTTGGGCAGATTGAACACGAAACTGCTGAACGGACAAATGTCTTTGGATAAAGAAGCAGCCGAGACAGCGATCACCGAAAAAATCGCGAAACCATTCAATTTCGCAACGGTGGATGCTGCAAACGCCATTATCAAAGTAGCGAACGCCAACATGTGCGATGCCGTTCGATTGGTTTCCATTCGCCGCGGTTACGATCCGCGAGACTTTGCTCTCGTTGTCTTCGGGGGAGCCGGCGCTTTGCATGGAGCTCATTTGGCCCAGGAATTGGATATTCCCAAGGTGATCGTGCCTCGCTACCCGGGTATCACTTCCGCAATGGGCTGCTTATTAGTGGACATCCGGCATGATATTTCGAAAACATACCTGGTGAATGCTGCTGAAGCAAACGTGGAAGATATCGAAAAAGAATTTGCTTTGATGGAGAAAGAAGCGATTGCACTTTTGGAAGCCGAGGGTACCACGGGAGAAGACATGCAGCTGATTCGTTATATCGACATGAGATATCTGGGACAATGGCGCTCACTCTCAGTACCGGTTTCCCGCCCTCTCAAATCATTAGACGACTTGATCCGTTCCTTCCATCAGGAACATGAGAGAGAATTTTCTTTCTCCAACGTTGACCAAGGCATTGAAATTTATGGTCTCCATGTGGCAGCCATCGGTGTCGTACCGAAACCGAATCTGCCCGAGTGCGTACCGATCGGGAATCTGGAAGACGCTCTGTTGGAAATTCGTGAAGTCTACTTTGAAGAGTCAGGAGGCTTTGTCCTGACCCCGGTCTATGATCGTTCCAAGCTGCCGGCTGAAGCGGAATTTACCGGTCCTGCTATCGTTGAACAGCTCGATTCGACCGTAGTCGTTCCACCGGGGGTACAAGCGAAAGCCGACAGATTCCTCAATATCATTATGACTATTACGAAAAGAGGTGAAACTCATGACTTTGCTGCAAAGACAGAAGTTGGATCCGGTAACATTTGAAGTATTGAAAAATGCTTTCGTCAATCTGGTCGACCAGATGTCTGAGCAAATTCTTCGAACCTGCTACTCTTTCGTAATCTATAACCGCGATTTCAGTTCCTGCCTGTGCGACGCCCAAGGCAATACAGTGATGCAGGGAACACAGGACATTGCAGTCCATGTTGGGACTTTGCATTTGTCGGCAAAGGCGGTCTTGGAAGACTTTACGGAAGATATCTCTCCCGGGGACGTATTTTTAGTGAATGATCCGTATCGCGGCGGTACCCATTTTTGTGATGTGAGGGTAATCCGGCCCGTTTTCTATCAAGGTGAACTGATCGCCCTCATGCAATCAAACGGGCATTGGGCTGATGTGGGCGGATCGACTCCCGGTTCTTTCGATATCAACGCAAAAGAGCATTTCGGAGAGGGAATGCGGATTCCCCCGATCCGAATCTGGGAAAAAGGTGTATTTAAGAAGGATGTCGCCAATTTACTGCTGGCCAATATGCGCCTCTCGAATGAGAGACTCGGGGATTTGAGAGCGCAAGCGGAAGCCACGCGCGTTGGAGAAGATCAGCTTCTCCGCTTAATTGAAAAATACGGCAAGGATGTCGTTGTCACCGCATTTGAAGAAGTGCAGAACTATGTGGAACGAGTTGCCCGTTCCCGAATCGCCTCACTGCCGGATGGAACCTGGGAGGCAATCGATTATATCGACATGGATCCGGCTGTCGGCGAAGGGTTAATTCCGATCCAGGTCAAGATGACGATCTCCGGAGATGAGATCCACTATGACCTGTCAGGAACACATCCTTATATCGGTTGTTTCCTGAACGCCACGTTTGGTTCTGCTTTCTCGGGCATTGTGGCCGGAACCAAAACCTTCTTCCCGGATGTTCCTTTAAATTCAGGATTTTATCGAGTCATCCATGCGAACTTACCCGAAAATACGGTGGTCAATGCTCCCCATCCGGTAGCCGTTACCGGTTTTTGCTCCGGTGCCTACGAAAAAATCATGAATGCGATTTTTGAACTTTGGTCACACGTGATGCCGGAACGGGCACTCGCCTGCTGTTTTAATCTCGAGTATCTTTTAATCGGCGGATGGGACCGACGGGAAGGATATCAGAATTACTTCATGTGGTATGATTGGATGGCTGGCGGCCACGGCGGCCGAAGCGGAACAGACGGGGCCAATGCAATGTCTCCCCTGTTCGGCCTCGGATTAAGCATCCAGCCAATCGAAGGACAAGAACGATTGACTCCGGTCGTGACAAGTAAACACCAAATTCTGATTGATTCGGGAGGCCCGGGAAAATTCCGTGGCGGATGCGGTGTGGAAAAAGGTGGATTCCTCACTCAAATGGATCGTTCCGTCATGTCCTATTGCTGTGACCGTTCCCGTTCGGTCACTTGGGGATTGTTTGGAGGTTTACCGTCCAATCCGCACGGGGCATGGTTAAATCAGGGAACCGAAAATCAACGGTTTCTCGGAACCGTATTTTCGAATGTTCCGGTTGAGGAAGGAGATTCCTTCATTCGTCCTTCCGCAGGCGGCGGCGGACTTGGTGATCCTCTTGAGCGCGATCCGTACTTGGTGCTGGAAGATGTCATTGACGGCTATGTATCGATTGAAAGGGCCCGTAAAGATTATGGCGTTGTGATCCGCTGCAGGGATGAGGAAACTCTGCAATATGAACTGGACGATGACAAAACGCTTCAGGAAAGACAGTATATCCGGGAAAACCGGCGGCAATGGATGTCTGAGGATCCGGAGACAGTGATTGAAAAATATCGCAAGGGTGAAATTGATGAACTCGACGTCCTGCGCCGGTATGGGGTGATCATCGATCGTCAAACAAACAGTTTGCTCCCCAAAACAACGGTACAGTATCGAAACATGCTGCAAAAGAGAACTGTAGCGTATTGGTCGTAGAAGGAACTTCAAAACCGATTGCGAAGTAATGGGAAGTCTTTGATTGGAAAGTAGAGAAGCCCTGAACTTTCGTGTTCAGGGTTTCTTGTCCTCGATATTGATAAATATGGATATTGATAAATATAGATGCAAAGGTAAAGACTGCCGTAAATAATGCCCCCGCCGTAACCAACACACTAAACGGTCGGAGCCGAAGTTTCAAATCCTTGGAACTCGTAATCAACATCTCCCTCAATTTACTACCATTTCATAGTTCGGCAAGGAAGAGATAGCTCCCATTTTCGTACATACCAGTGCAGCCGCTTTATTTGCGAAAAAAGTCATTTCCTTAATTTTTTCAAAGTCATGGATGGTCTGCAGAGGATGTTCGAATCGGGATAACTGAAACAAGACAGCACCAACAAAAGCGTCCCCTGCCCCTGTGGAATCAACGGCCTTTACTTGTATACTCTTTACAATGGCAGAGTGCTCCCCGGTGGAAACGAAAGTTCCATCTTTGCCAAGTGTGACGGAAATCCATTTGGCCCCATACTGGTGAAGAATATCCACGCCAGCCTCAAGTTTTTCCGTTCCCGTAATGAACTGCAGTTCTTCTTGACTCACTTTCACAAAATCGGAAAAGGATAGAGCCTTTTTTGCCAATCTCCTAAATTCCCCTGTGTTCCCCTTCCAGAGAAACTCCCTGTAGTTCGGGTCAAAGGATATGAAAATTTTATTGTCCTTCGCCAATTCCATCACTTGAAAGTACGTATCACGGGAAGGGCCTTCCAGCATAGCAGTTGCCGACCCAAAATGGATAATCTTCGACTGCAACATTTTAGGGATATCCAGTTCTCCAACTGTTAATAATCCGTCAGAACCTCTATGGAAAGTAAAGTCCCTCTCTCCATCGGCTTGCAGGGATACAAAAGCCAGTGTCGTACGGGAATGCGGGTCTAGAATGAGCATTGATGTATCCACATTCACATCCTTTAGCGTTCTCATCAAAAAACGACCAAAAGGATCATCCCCGACCTTTCCCGCAAAAATGGCATGTCCGCCTAATTTCGAAATAGCT
This sequence comes from Effusibacillus consociatus, assembly GCF_042652925.1. Taxonomy (NCBI): domain Bacteria; kingdom Bacillati; phylum Bacillota; class Bacilli; order Caryophanales; family Alicyclobacillaceae; genus Effusibacillus; species Effusibacillus consociatus. The sequence goes on along the minus strand of NZ_JBHSHC010000014.1, from coordinate 45,363 downwards.
GCTGAGACGTTAGCCGGTGCTCCGCCGGCTTGTTTTAAAAAGTGAGTTCCCTCTAGTAAATCAACTTCAATATCCGTACAAAAAAAATCGATAAGCAGCTCTCCAATACATACAACCGCATTGGTGTTAATCATGTTCTACACTCCCCTCTTACTTGTTTTCCACAGTCTCTACTTTGTTTTTAATAACTTCTAAAGGTTTTGCATTTCCAAACACCAAACTTGGCCCATTTACAGGCGCAGCCCAACGAACCGCATTGGAGATGACCTTCAAAATTTCCGGATGGTAATAGGTAGGGTAGGTTTCATGCCCGGGTCGGAAATAAAATACCTTTCCACGGCCTCGCGTATACGTGCAGCCACTTCTAAACACCTCTCCACCTTCAAACCAACTGACAAAAATAAGTTCTTCCGGTTGGGGAATATCAAAAAATTCACCATACATTTCTTCCGATTCCAATTCAATGTACTGATCAATACCTTGCACGATCGGATGAGCCGGGTTTACAACCCATAAACGCTCCTTCTCATTAGCCTCACGCCATTTTAAGTCGCAAGTGGTACCCATCAGTTTCTTGAAAATCTTGGAAAAATGCCCGGAATGGAGAACGATGAGCCCCATTCCTTCAAGAACCCGCTTTTGCACTCTTTCGACGGTTTCATCGCTAACCTCGTCATGAGCCTGATGCCCCCACCATATCAAGACATCTGTTGTATTTAAAACCTCCTCCGGTAAGCCATGTTCCGGTTCATCCAATGTCGCTGTCCGCACTTCAAATTGTTCTTGTCTTAATGGGACGGCAATCGCATGGTGTATTCCTTCAGGATAAATTCTTCTAACCTGTTCATTGGTCTGTTCATGTCTGTTTTCGTTCCAAACGGTTACTCTGATTGTGTTTGACATTACTTTTCACCCATCCATTCTATTAGATATAGAAGGGGACCCATTTTTTATTCCCCATCTGAAGAAACACTTTTTGAGGATCATTCCAGAAAATTCGATTACTGTAAACGATTACATTGAATGGAAAAACAACAATGGGCTAGCTTCTAGGTAGCAGTCTATAACATCATGTAAAGGTTTACAAGACTATTTTGAAAAAATGTTTGAAATAATTTCCTATATCATTATCTTGGCGGGACCCCTAAATTTTACGGCAGAGCTCTACCTCTCGAACTTACATAGAGGGTATACCATTCATTTCTGGTGAGTGTTATGTTTACTGCATCTTCACATGCCCGTATCCGATCAGGATTAACGGTGCCGATTACGGGTTGAATGCCTGCCGGGTGCTTCATTAACCACGAAAGTACAATGGCCTCAGGAGTTGTTTGTTTTTGTTCAGCCATTTCTTGAACCAGTTTAGCAGTCGCTTTGATGGAATCACTTTGATCATCTACTAACTTCCCGGAGAACACGCCTTGAGCAAGAGAACCCCAAGCCTGAATTTGAATATTCTCTAATCTGCAATACTCTAAAGTGCCTTCCGGGAAGATGTTCTCTGTCGCTGCGTTCTGGTTTACATGCACACCTGTTTCCAGCCAGCCGATTTTGGCCAAACTCATTTCTAATTGATTGATGACGAAAGGCTCATCGCAATACGCTTGCAGCAAACGAATTTGTCCCGCACTCATGTTCGACACTCCGAACCAACGAACTTTACCGGAAGCCTTTAAATCATGGATCGTTTCAGCCACTTCCTCCGGATCCATAAGCGGGTCTGGCCGATGGAGAAGAAGAAAGTCTATGTAATCAACACCCAATCTTTCCAAAATTCCATCTATACTGCGTCGAATATGTTCTTCAGAAAAATCATATCGACCGGGTACACCTGAACTTTCTTTGAAACGGATTCCGCATTTTGACTGAATAAACATCTTCTCTCTTAGATTTGGTTGTTCCTTCAGGACTTCACCAAATACTTTCTCTGCTTTACCGAACGCGTAAATATCCGCGTGATCAAACATGTTAATTCCAATTGAAAGCGCGGACTCGATTGCTTCGCTCGCTTGTTTTACATGTTCACTTGTAATCGGGTTTTGGTTCCAGCCTCCGCCTAGTCCCATACAACCTAACACCAGGCGACTAACGGGGATGCCACGGCGATTGAGTGGTACTATTTTCATAACTTGTCACTCCTATTTTGATAGTGTTTTGATTGGTTATCCGGTAATACTCTTTTTTAAATTCCATTTTTTAAGCTGAACAATATTTAGAGGCCCATCAGAAAAGAAATAAATATTGACTGCTTCTTTGCTTGGGTACACTCTTGCTGTCATCACTTTTTCCCCGTCATTGACGAAAATTTCAATTGATGATTTATCAATAAAGATGTGTAGCTTTAATCGGTTATCTATTAAATCAACGGTTGCCTTTCGAATACCGCCGGGTCCTGCCCCGGATTGATTCCGATCCAACATTAGCACCTTTTCATTTTTATCATAGGCCAGCACGGTTTCTTGTTTAGCACGATCGTCTACTCTCAGTTTTAAACCGAATACAAGAGCATCTTTCGCATCAACTTCCATCTGCAGTTCGATGCAGTCCCCAGATACCTCCGCTAATGATTGCACCCCTTGAATCGTCAAAGTGCTATATGAGACTTCCTCTTCCCTTAACTTTTCCAATTCAGGTACAGGAGTGCAAAACAACTGGTTATCCTTCAAGGTAACTAACCTAGGCAGTGTCATGGCCCCGGCCCATTGATATTGCTGGGTTGGCATTTTGCTTTCCCACATGTCCATCCAGGCGATCAGAATCCGCCGACCTTGTTCATCGATCATCGTTTGGGGGGCATAGAAATCAAAACCGTAATCTAACATCCGGAATTCCTGATGGCTGAATGTTCCGGTTTCATAATTCAACTGTCCAAGAACATACCCGGATTGATGCAAATTATGATAGAGATTCCCTTCCGGTGTCATTCCCTGAGGAGACATAACAAGCACATCCTGCCCACCAAGATGGAAAAAATCCGGGCATTCCCACATATACCCGAAATTCCCTTCGCCCCTTGCCATAACGTTCACAAAATCCCAATGAATCAAATCATCGGAGCGGTAGAGAAGAACTTGACCTTCGTTTCCCATGGTTTTGGAACCCAGAACCGCATAATAGCTATTTTGGTGTTTCCATACTTTGGGGTCCCGGCAATGATTAGGATGGATATCCCCGGCGGGAGGATTAGCAATCACCGGATTTTCTTTTAGCTTGGCGAATACGCCCCCATCTTCACTAACGGCCAGACACTGAGATTGTTCTAAATCTGTATCATGATTTTCCCCTGTCCATCTGTTTCCTGTGTACATGAGATAAAGCTTTCCATCTTTTTCGATGGCACTTCCGGAAAAGCAACCGTCACGGTCATACTCTTCGCTTGGGGCGAGCGCAATGGGGAGATGCTCCCAGAACACAAGATCCTGACTTCTCACATGTCCCCAATGCATAGGCCCCCATTGGGGTGAATAAGGATGATGTTGATAAAACAAATGATATTGTCCGTTGAAATAACAGAAGCCATTAGGGTCGTTAATCCAGCCTGCGGGGGCTGAAATATGATATTGCAATCGCCAATGGTTGAGCGATACCTCTTCTTTTATTCCGTCAATACACTCCTGAGCTTTTTTTATTAAAATTTGTTGTTTGTCCATTCTCACTTCTCCTCAGTACTATTCCCTCTCTAATCCAATGCTTTTTCCAGAAAATCCAATTGTGCCTTTCTGAACCATTACCGAATTTTTCCTGTCGACGAATTGATAAACCAATACTCCAAGAATCCCCGCCATAGAAAAAAACGCCAAATCCTTATACAATGCAGAACCGCCCAACCGCTCAAGGACTGCTCCTCCAACCGCGGAACCAATAATGCCTGATAGGCCGAAAAAGACTGAGATAAACAAAAGATGGCCGGTAGCCTGCAGTTCCTTAGGGGCCAATTTACTGATAAATTTAAAGGATGCCGTGTAGAAAATGCCGAAAGATAACCCGTGAAATACTTGCAGAAGAATTATCAATTCCGAATTATCGGCTATCGAGCTGAGCAGCCAACGTATGGTGTAAATCACCCCGGCTATGATTATAAATGTGAGTTCACTATAACGGCGAAACCAAAAACGACTTGTGGCAAACGCCAAAGCTTCGCTTAACACGGCCACAAACCAGGCCAGGCCAATTAACGACTCTCCACCGCCAAGTTTCGAGATATAGAGACCGAGAAAGCTGTCATTTGTACGATGTCCAATGCTAAAAAACATCGAGATCAGCAAAAACATGAAAAACCGTGGGCTTGAAGCTAACTTTACCGCATCGGTAACCCGCACCGGAGTATTGCTTGATGGCACATCAAAAATCCTCCACGATACTAAAAATGCAATAATAATATAAAACAAATAAGGATAGTACATATTCCTTATCCCGATCTGTGAGAGAATCTGACCACTTATTAAGGCGGTAAAGGCGAACCCGAGAGAACCGAATGTGCGGATGCTTCCAAAACTGATTTTATAGCGTTCGGATGTCCTTTGTGTCAAACTGTCAGCCAAAGCGCCTGTTGGGGCGTTAAAGAAAAACATCAAAGCACAAGCTGCCAATAACCCCAAAAATGTTGACATCTGAAACAAAATTGTGCTGCTGAACAGAACCCCAAACAAGCAGATCAGGATCATTCGCTTTATCGTTTTATATTTATCACTCATAATCCCCCAAAAGGGTTGGGAAAACAAGGCAGCACACGGACCGATCGCCATCAGCCAGCCGATTTCAGTTTCGCTTAAACCTTCGCTTTGAAAATAAACAGGCAAAAAACTTATGATGATAGTTACGGATGAATGATAGAAAAACAGAAATGTTCTTAAATTCAAAATCGGCCAATGCTTTATCATATGGTTTCTCCTCTTTAATCCCAACCCGCTCGTTGTTGTTCGGTTCGTACTGCAAGTCCAACTACTACCCTCTTTACTTAGTAATATTGCAGGATCAGATGCAAAGGTTTGCAGTAGTAGATTACAATATGGTGTAATCGTTTACAATACTATTTCAAAAAAATTTGGAAATCATTTTTTGAACAGGGCGATGACAGGCATCGCCTCTTTTTCATATCCATTTAGTCTTGTGCTTTCAATCGCCAGATGACGCTTTGGAAATCACCATGCAGTTCAGGAACCAGGAGTCCCGAATACATCAATTCATCACCGCCGTAGATCTTGCCGTTCTCTGTCATCTGATAGTCCAATTCAGGATTTAGTCCTTTCAGCTTGATGGTTGCAAACGGAGCGTTCGCTTCTGCCAGCACTCGGAAGTAAGCCACAAAAGCCTCTCTTTTATCCTCCGATACAAACATCCATGCGGTTTCATTCCCTTCAAAAGGACTAAGCAGTCGATAAAATTCTCCAAATTGGATTAAATGCCTGATTTGTTTATACGCGATTACCTGCTCCTTTACAAGCTCCTTCTCATCTTCCGTAAGCTTGGTCAGGTCGAGTTCATAACCGAAATTGCCTGCCATTGCAACATGTCCACGCATCTCCAACGATGTGATTCGATGCACCTGGTGGTTGGGAACTGCGGAAACGTGAGCCCCCATGGAAATTGCGGGATAGACCATACTGGTTCCGAACTGGATTTTCAAACGGGATACAGCATCCGTGTTGTCACTGGTCCAAGTTTGCGGCATGTAGTAGAGAATGCCCGGATCAAAACGTCCTCCTCCACCAGAGCAGCTTTCAAACAGCACATGCGGGAAGGCCGTTGTAATTTCCTCCATCACCCGGTAAAGTCCGAGCATATAACGATGGGCGGTCTCTCTTTGCCTTTCCGGCGGCAAAACCGCAGAACCGATCTCGGTCATATGCCGGTTCATGTCCCATTTCACGTAAGTGATGGGGGCACTGGAAAGAATGCCGGACACCATTTTGACAACTGCATCGCAAACTTCTTTGCGGGAATAATCCAGAATCAACTGGTTTCTTCCTTCGGAACGATTGCGATTGGGAACATGCAGGCACCAGTCGGGATGCATGCGGTACAAATCGCTGTCGACGGAAATCATCTCCGGCTCAAACCAGAGACCGAACTGCATATCCATGCTGCGGACCCGTTCTACCAAATCCTCCAGCCCGTTAGGAAGCTTGTTCTTGTCCACGAACCAATCTCCCAGTGAGCTCATATCATCGTCCCGCTTCCCGAACCAGCCGTCGTCAAGAACAAACAGTTCAATCCCAAGCTCTTTTCCGGTCTTTGCAATGCTTTCGATCTTTTCCGCATTGAAATCAAAGTAAGTGGCTTCCCAGTTATTGATGAGAATCGGTCTTTCCTTGTCCCGGAAGTTGCCACGGCAAAGGCGGCTGCGATACAATTTGTGATAGGTTCTGGACATCTGACCGAGGCCGCTTGCAGAGTAGACCATCACGACTTCCGGTGTTTGAAAGGATTCACCCGGCTGGAGCAGCCAAGTGAAATCGAACGGATTAAGCCCTAACGAAACACGGGCCCCCTTATACTGATCCACTTCCACCTGAGCGAGGAAATTTCCGCTGTAGACCAGATTCAATCCGTACACTTCCCCATGATCTTCGTCGGTACCTTTTCTTAATAGGGCAAGAAAAGGATTTTGCTGATGGCTGCTGGCTCCGCGACGGCTTTCAATCGATTGGTTTCCGACAACGAGCGGGCGTCGTTCGATTTGCCTTTCCCGGCCCCAGGCACCGGAAAGTTGCATCAGTTCAAACTCGGAATCGCGGAAATCCACATTCATGCTTAGAGTCCGCAGAAGTTTCAAGTCCTCTTTTCCGTTATTCAAAAAACGGACTGTTCGGGTGATCACATCCAGTTTGTCGTAGGCGGTGTAAGACAGAATCACTTGAAGTCCAATCAAGTCATCCTCAAGTACGATTTCCAACGTTTCTGCCTCGTCTTCACTCTCCACGTAAGTCGCCGGCAGCCCGTCCAGCTTGGGTTTTCCCTTAAAGATTTGATGGTTCCGGTATCGTAAATCGGTAATCGTAGAGCCATTCTCAAGTTGTACCTGGTAGGCAGGCGATCGAAAATCAGTGTTTCCGTATGCAGGATATTCCTGCGGAAGCGTATCCAGAGAAAATGTCCGGTCAGAAGGATCTGGATTAGGAGAAAAAGCCCGATCCACAAATTGCAAAGGATTCGACAGATTGGATGATCTGATTTTCTTCCCCCAATAGATATGAGCTAAATACCGGTCCCTGACAATTTGCATTACATAGCTTGTACCGTTCGCTTGCAGGTGAAATGTCTGATTCGATGCATTATAAGAGATTCCCATGTTTACCACTCCTAGAGCAAATGATGTGTCAGTATTGTCCTATGTTTTTGGTTTATCCTTTTACTGCACCGGACGATAGCCCGCTTATGAAATACTTCTGCAAGAACAGATAGAGCACAATAATGGGTAAAGCGCTAATCAACGAACCTGCAGCCACCCAACCGACATTACTAACGTATGAAGAGAAAAATTGGGCCAAGGATACAGTGATCGTATGTGTTTCTGTTTTTTGCAGGAAAAACACAGAGAATTGATAGTCATTCCAAACACCTACCCCTGTCAAGATAATGACAGTTGCAGTAACAGGTTTTAACAATGGCAGGATGATCCTGAAGAAAAGCCCGACCCGGCTCGTACCGTCAATCATGGCCGCTTCATCCAATTCACGGGGAATGGTGCTGATAAACCCTGTATAAAGGAAAATAGTAATCGGTAAGTTATAGGTTACGTGCAGTAAAATAACCGCCCATTTCGAATTTAATCCGCCAATATCAACGACAAACTGGTAAAGCGGCACCAGGCTGGTCAGAGGCGGAACGATGAGAGCCGCAATAAAAAGGGTATACATAAATTTGTTCAAACGGGTTTTAAATCTGGACAACGGATAGGAAGCCAAAGCGCCCAACACTACAACAAGAATCACAGAAATAACAGTAATTACAACATTGTTTAAAAAAGCCTGCCCCAGTTTGGCTTGAACCCATGCATTCTTGAAATTTTCAAGGTACAGAGTCGAGGGCAGCAACCATTTCGAACTCAGATCGTTAGCGGGTTTGAACGATGTGGTTATGAGCAGATAAAAAGGAAGAATATGAGTGATGCTGATAAAAATCGTTGCCAACAGGAGCCATTTTTTTGGACTTCTCATCAATCTAACTCCTTTCTTCTCAAATAAGTCAAAGCGGTTATACTAATCAATGAAATCATCACAAACATGAGATTTCCAAGCGAGGCCGCGTATCCGGCATCCTGGCTTGCAAAGTATAACTTGTACATCAACGTTGACAAGGATTGTGATGCATATCCCGGCCCCCCGTTTGTCAAGGCAACGATTACATCAAACAACTTAAGACCGCCAATCAGATTCAATACAATATTGATAGTTATCGAAGGCATCAGCATGGGTAACGTTACGTTCCGGAAACGCTGGAAAGCGGATGCTCCGTCAATTGTCGCAGCTTCATAATAATCCTTCGGAATCGATTGCAGACCCGCCAAGTAAATCACCATGGCGATTCCCAAATATTGAAACGTGTTAACGAAGGTGATGATCCAGACATTTAACTTCGGATCGCCCAATAAGAGCAGGGGTTTATCCTGAAATAACAGGATGATGTCATTCAATGCCCCTCCTTTAAACTGAAAGAAGAAGTACCAGATATACCCCATAATCAACGGACTGATAATCACTGGCAAGTACACGATCGTACGGGTGATTCCCCGGGTTCTGATGCTTTGGTTAAGCAGCAAAGCATAAAGCAATCCGATTACATTTTGAAAAAATGTACTCCCTATGCCATAAATCAGGGTATTTTTGATGACAGTCCCGATATTGGGGTCACTGAGCATTCGTTTGTAATTATCCAGTCCAATCCAATTAAAGCTTTGGGAGTATCCATCCCAGTTCGTGAAAGAAATCTGAAGCCCTTTCAGAAATGGATAAAAGATAAAAGCGCAAAACAAGAGTAAAGCGGGCAAATACATCAGGTTCAGCCAAACCGAGGAATTCATATTTTTCTTTCGTTTCTTTCTTCCCGTCTTGGCATTAATCCCTTGACTTGAAACCGCCATTAACTCCTCCATGGTTTCTCACTCCCCCTCATTGGTTAGAGTGGGTTACCTGGAAAGGTAACCCACTACCTTATTTCTGTTGCTGACTGCGGAGACGATTTACTTCTTTTTTCATTGCTTCAGTGTAATCGTTGGGAGTGATAGATCCGGCCAGTAATTCTTGACCCTTGGTGCACATCACGTCCCACATGCCGTTTGGCAGATAAACTCGGTCAAAATAAGAGAATACACGGATGTTTGCATACTTTTCATAGTACTGGGTCAATTCGGCCAAATCAGGCTTAATATCCTTAATACCTGCCGGGAGTTTTGTAGCCTCCGCCATTTTCTTCAGATTTTCCGGCTTGGCGAAGAAAGTGATAAGTTTCTTTGCTTCCGCCAAGTTTTTAGAGTCTTTCCATGCGGCCATTGTATGTCTTTCTCCACCCGAAAAAGAGGGTTCGTCGCCCGGCACGATGGCAGGTACCGGCATGTAGCCTGCATTTACATTGGGATTTATTTTCTTGGCCTCTTGAACAAATCCGGGTCCACCCACACTAAAAGCAATTTTGTTTTGGGCAAAAAGCTGGGGACGATCAGTAGGCCGTGCGGTCAACGCGTCTTGGTTAATCAAGCCCTTTTTGTTCATTTCAGCGAATTTTTCCGGGAGATAAGTCCACTTCGACCAATCCATCGTATTGTTTAACAATGCGTCAGCATAGTTCTCTTTTGGACTGATCAACAAGGGTGTCGCGAACTGGTCAAAGAATTGTCCGATCGTTCCGGTATCAATGCCCGAGAAGAAGAAAGGCGATACTTCCCCGTTGCTTTCTTTCTTGATCTTTTCAGCGGCAGCCATTAATTGGTCAAACGTTTGAGGCGGTTCAATTCCATATTTCTTTAATACATCCGCGTTATACGTAATACCGTCTTTGGCTTCGTTCAGAGGCAAAGCATAAACCTTTCCCTGCTTGTCAGTGAGCACCGGCTTCATTGTATCCGTCAGTTTGGAAGCCCACGGCTCATCTTTTAAATCCGCGACATATTTTCCGTAACGAATTTGAGCCCACCCATGAGTGTCAAATACATCCGGCAAATCATTCGCGGCCATCTTTACTTTCAAGATATTTTCATACTCGTTCCCAGGAAATTGCACTTCAACTTTAATATTGGGGTTTTCCTTTTCAAACTCTTTAACGATCTGGGTGAATGCGTCTTTTTCAGCCTGTTCACCTATCGTGCTGTAAACCGTCAGCTTCTTTGTACCGTCTTCAGATTTCCCATTTGTCTTCTGATCGCCACTTGATGAACATCCGGTAACAGCCAGAAAAATTGACAAAGCTGCAGATACAACTAGCGGAACAAATTTTTTCTTCATGTTGACCCCTCCCTTTTACTCAAGGCACACCTTAGAAATTAAAGGAAAAACTTTCTTTTAATTAAACAAAACGGACCGTGATGCAGAATCCCCCCTTTCAAGGACTCGATAGATACTTTTTTAAATTAATTAATTTAAGAACAATAGAGCAACCACAAATGGTGATCTCCTCGGTATTCTATTTCCTCTCCCCTCCACAACTCTGCCTGATAACGAGTTTGGTTGGAACGACCACCTTAAGAGGCACTTCTCTGCCATTCAATCTTTCCAATAACAGATTTACTGCCGTTCTTCCCATCTGTTCGGTAAACGCTTTCACCGTTGTCAAAGAAGGGGTGACGTATTGGGCCAATTCAATATCATCGAAACTTACGATCGCCACATCATCCGGCACTTTGATTCCGGCTTCGTGCAAAGCACGAACTGCTCCAATCGCCATAGGATCGCTTGCAACAAGGAATGCGCTCGGGAGGTTTCCTTTTTCAATGGCCCTTTTCATCATTTCATATCCATCCGTTGTGGTCCAATCTCCCAAGTAGAAATGATTTGAATGGTCGAGTCCCCGATTCTTCATTATTTTTTCATATGTTACTAAACGTTCATCCGGTAATTCGGTTCTTCTTTCGGAACCATGAGTTCCAATATAGATTCTTCCTCCGATATACCCGATTTTCTTGTGACCCAGATTCAGCAAATATTCAATCGCCGTCTCAGTGGCTCTTCCAAAATCGATCACTACCGAATCATAGCGTTCCGGATCTGGGGAATAATCAACAAAGACGATATTGTTCATCTGCATCGAAATCTTTTCAATATCATCAGCCGCGATCTTTCCCACAACGATCAGACCATCCAATTCATTCACTGAGAAATCGGATCCGTTTCCTCCCGCTCTCATTGTTTTGGCAATCTCGATGCCCAAGTCCGAGAACTCTCTTTCAATCCCTTCACGAATCGACAAGAAATAGGGATCATTATATTCCTCTTGTTGGGAGCACCAAAGGAGAAGCCCCAATTTAGCATTTTCCTCAATGTTTACATTGTGTTTTATGTTCCGTTTTCGTGACGGTTTATACTTCAATTGTTCCGCAATGGCAAGAATCCGCTGCCGGGTTTCCTCCGTTACCGAAAGAGTATGATCTTGATTCAATACCCTCGAAACAGTTGCATTTGATACATTCGCACGAAGAGCAATATCTTTGAGTGTAGCCATTTGTCTTCCCTCATTTATTGTCGGGTAATAGTGTTTGGAGTTATACTCATTACTAAAAGTTTACTAAATAAACCGTTGTCCATATCATAACAATAGTTCAGAATAATTTCAATAGTGATTCTGCAAACGGATTCAAAAACTGTGTATTCGTCCCCCCCTTAACTCCATCTATATTTAAGTTTTTTAGAAAAAACCGGCTATCCTCCCCATCATCCAAACGGAAGTATTTTAGTTATTTTTTACTAAAATATTTACTTCAATCCGGGAATTGTCGATAAAAAAAGAGCATCGAATCCGACGCCCTTAATCTTACTAATTCTTTTTATACCTCACTGACTCCTGTTGGTGTAAACAATTTATGAAGCAGCAGAGTAAATCCGCCGATCGCGATCGCATTCGGCCCAAGCTGTGAAATAACGATAGATACTGCTTTCGCGGGTGTTGTGAGAGCCCGGGCTTCCACCGTTTGTTTCAGCGACTCCAATACGAATTTCTCCGCACGAGATACCCCTCCACTTAAAATAATTAAAGAAGGGTTCAACGTATTAATCAGATTGGCAATTCCAATCCCAAGATAGCGACCTGTCTCCGCCAACACTTCGATGGCCAATGGATCCCCTCGTTCTGCCGCAAGATAAATCATTTCACTCGTAATTTCCTCAATGTTTCCGTTGACCTCCTGCTCAAGAATGGACCTTTTCCCAAGACGTATTGCCTGCTGAGCCCTCCTTGCAATGGCCGGTCCGGCCGCCAACGCTTCCAGACAACCAAAGTTGCCGCAACTGCATTTGGGGCCGTTTACATCGATTGTGGTGTGCCCTATTTCCCCTGCCGTAAATGATGTTCCATGGTACAACTGGTGATCCATGATAATTCCTGCCCCTATACCGGTACCGATATTTACGGAAATAAAATTGCCGATACCCTGTCCCTGACCAAACCAACTTTCCGCCAAAGCAAGTGCCCGGACATCATTTTCGATTTCAACCGGCAGGTTGAATTCTTTTTCCAGAGCATCTTTGACTGGAATGTTACGCAGATATAAGTTAGGAGCATAGATTGACACGCCTTTTTCCGGATCGACGAGACCGTGCATCCCGATTCCAATCCCAAGAAAACAGCCCTTATACGTACCGGTCTCCTTAATAACCGTATGAACATTCTCTTTCAGAATCTGCAGGAACTCTTCCACAGTTGGACTGAAGGGGACTTTAGCTTCCGCCTGCCGGATAATTTTTCCTTCCAGCGTTGCTGTTACAGCCCTTACTTTTTTTGCCCCCGCATAGACGCCAACGACATAAAATGCAGAAGAGTTGATCCTCAGCATAATAGGCTTTCTGCCGCCGGTTGATTCACCCAAGTCGCTTTCCACAACCAGTTTTGACTCTAACAATTCCCCTACAATATTGGTAACTGTCGGAGGAGTCAGTTTCGTCAATTTCGCAATCTCCGCTCTGGAAATGGGGCCATGCAGTCGGATCACGTTGAGTATCGTGGATTTGTTTAATGATTTCATCCATTGAAAGCTGCCGACCTGAATTGACTTTGACATTTTACTGTCCTCCGATTAAACATAATCACTCTCTATCTGACGAGAATATCGACCCTTAAAAAGATTTCCCCATTCTTTTCGATTATAATATAATCCCATTCACCCGTGTGAGTCAGAAACTCATTTTCTTTCTCCCTCAAACCGATTCTCTATTTGTCGTACCCGTTCGGATGAGTCTTGTGCCAATTCCACGCACTGCGAATAATCTCCTCCAAGCTTTCAAATCCGGGCTGCCATCCCAATTCTCTCTTGGCCTTTTCCGACGAAGCTATGAGAACCGCAGGATCTCCCTCACGACGGGGACCAACATTTGCAGGTATAGGATGCCCAGTCACTTCCCTGGCTTTGCTAATGACCTCCCTCACTGAGAATCCGGTCCCATTTCCGAGATTAAAAATTCCGCTTTCATTCTTTTCCCGCAGTCTTTTCAGTGCCAGCCAGTGAGCATTGGCCAGATCCATCACATGAATATAATCGCGGATACACGTTCCATCCTCTGTCGAATAATCGTCCCCAAAAATCGAAACTGCTTGGCGCTGGCCGAGTGCAACCTGCAGAACAATCGGAATCAGATGGCTTTCCGGGGTATGATCCTCCCCGATATGACCGTCCGAATGCGCTCCTGCCGCGTTGAAATAGCGAAGCGAAACATACTTGATCCCGTAGGCATTGTCACACCATTTCATCATCTTCTCGATGGCCAGCTTGGTTTCTCCATAAGGGCTCGTAGGTTCGGTCGAATCATCTTCCCGGATCGGAATGTTCTTTGGTTCGCCATAAGTCGCAGCGGTTGAAGAAAATACAATTTTCTTTACACCGTATTGATTCATTTTGGTGAGCAGACGCTGAGCCGCAATCACATTATTGTCGTAGTACTTGAGCGGCTCCTGGACACTTTCCCCAACCAGGGAATCTGCCGCAAAATGGATAACAGCCTCAATGTCATGTACTGAAAAGATAGTATCAAGCACATCCGAATCGCGAATATCTCCCACATAAAATTTGTTCGCCAACACCGCCTGGCTATGGCCTTTTTGCAAGTTGTCCAAAACGATAACGTCCTCACCTTGCGCCAGCAATTCCGCTACCGTATGACTGCCGATATAACCGGCTCCCCCCGTCACTAAAACAGACACAGTTCCGCCTCCTCCGTTACTTCACGCGCACCGTTCCCGACAGCACAAACATAAAAGGTTGGAGTCAACCCTGTTTTGCCTTGATAGCCATCGACCACACGTGATTTGAAATCCTCCAGTGCATCCTTGTGCACCAGACTTACTGTACAACCGCCAAAACCGGCCCCTGTCATCCGGGTTCCGATGCAGCCGTCAACATTACGTGTTTCTTCAAAAAGCGTATCCAGCTCAAAACCTGTAACTTGGTACAAATCCCGAAGCGATTCATGGGACTGAATCATGTATTGCCCAAATGCTTCCAGGTACCCCGCCTCAAGAACTTTTGTGGAAGCTGCTACCCGCGCGTTTTCCCTCACTACATGCTCCAAACGCCTGCGTATCACTTCAGACCGAATGGAACGTTTCACTTCTTCCCACTGCTCCACAGTGACATCCCCAAGACAAGTTGAGGAAGCAAGAGCTTGCTTAATCATCGTAAAACCTTCTTCACATTCTTTACGGCGCTCGTTATATTTTGAATCGCCGAGTCCCCGTCTTTTGTTTGTATTTGTAATAACCAACTGATAAGCGCCCAATCGAAGAGGCGTATACCTGTAATTCAAAGTATCGCATTTCAACAGCACAGCATGGTCAGCTTTCCCCATACCTACGGCAAACTGATCCATGATTCCAGAGTGGACACCAACGAATTGGTTTTCCGCACGCTGAGCCAGTTGAACCAACTGCAGCATCGGGATGTTCACTTCGTGGGTGTCCTTTAACGCGACTGCTGTTACCAGCTCGATCGATGCAGAAGAGGATAATCCCGCACCGTTTGGAATATTCCCGTGGAACAGCAAATCACAACCTTTCAGTTGAACACCCATTTTGTTGAATTCTCGGATGATTCCTTTGGGATAGTTGGCCCATCCGTCTTCCTCCCGATAGGTGAGATTATCCGCATCCACTACCAATTGATTGTCAAATGCGGTTGAAGCCAAGCGGAATCGTCCGTCTGTCCGGGGTGTAACAATGGCCCAGGTGCCGATAGTCAAGGCCGCGGGAAAAACAAATCCTCCTGTATAGTCCGTATGTTCCCCAATCAAATTCACTCGTCCAGGAGCAAAGAAAATCCGAGCTTCCTTACTGCCAGTTGAAAAAATATGCTCAAACTTCTGTTTTAATTGAAACAGTTCGTTCATTTCACCAGCCGCCCTTCCTTCTCCAGATAACGACGATAAGCCTCCCTGAGCTTCTCCGATGTTTCTTCGACCGCTAGGGGATTGCACGCTGCCCATGCACCCATTTCCGATGAGGCATAGAATTTGATTTTATTCGCATCACGCAGCGGGGGATAAAATTCGATATGAAAATGATAGTACTCCTCGACGTTCTCATCGTTTACCGGACGTTGATGCAGCACCATCATATATGGGAACAGCCGGTCGAACAGCGTGTCCATGGCTCCGGTCATATCTTTCAACATGGCGGCCAGACTTCTCTTTTCCACGGATGTGAAATCACTGAGAGCTGTCTTGTGATTCTTGCTCACAATGAACAATCCGTACGGGTAATCGGTGAAAAATGGGATATAGGCAATAAAATGTTCATTCTCATGGATCACGCGACCTTGGAACTCTTTCTCAGCCCGGTTCATGTCACAGATCAAACAACCGCCTGTCGCTTCATGATGCTTCCGGCAATTGTCCAGTTCCGTCCGGATTTTGAGCGGCATTTGGGAATACGCATAGATTTGGCCGTGCGGATGAGGCATGGTAACGCCGCATTCCTCTCCCCGGTTCTCAAAAATCATCACATACTTGTGGTGCGGATCGCGGCTTAGTTCGACAAACCGTTCTGTCCAAAGGTCGACCAGTTTTTCGACATGATCCACCGACAGTTCAGGAAGAGTTTCCGTATGATCGGGTGAATAAAGAACCACTTCACACTTTCCGTACGATTTCTCGGTCTTATACAAGTCCGATCCGACCGGATCCGGCTCAGGGGGCTCGAACATCAGTGCCGGAAAATCATTATCATATTTGTATACATCATAATGGTCGGGAACCTTTCCGGATCCCGGACAAAACGGGCACCAATCTTTCGGCATATTCGGCCGGTCCTGCCGGTGGGAAGCCACCATAGTCCAATCGTCTAACAACGGGTTGTAACGCAACTCAGCCACTCTTGGATCCTCCTCCGGGCATATTTTCGTCATAAAAACTAAATTAAATTAATTAATTATATATCCTTATAGTAATCGTTAGCACCTTGTTTTGCAAACAAAAAAATTGCCGGCTTTTCACCGGCCCTGAAGCTGTCAATACCGAATTGTCTTTTTCTAAATCCAGAGTTTAAAGAGCCCTTCCGTTATTCCCAAGTTATACATGTAATACAAACCAAATGCTGTACTGATTACTCCCGTAATTCGGGTCAGGGTACGATTGATCCCTTCTTTCTTAGCAGTAAACACAAAGGGAATTGCAATCATGGTGGTGAAACAAAGCATGCCAACAACCGTTCCCGCTCCGAACACAAGAATATAAGCAAGACCTTCCCAAACACTCGATACGGTTGCCATCGCGAGCAGAACCATGGCTGCACTTCCTGCAAGTCCGTGTACCAAGCCGATCACCATCGATTTAACATAGGACACGTCTTGGTGAGTATGATCATGACTGCCAATGCGTTCATGGGAGTGAAAATGCTTATGTACAAATCCGCTATGTTCATGCTCGTGTACGTGTATTTTTCTTTTCCGAAGTGAAAGCATGCTGGTAATGCCAAGGTAGGCGAGCATGATTCCAACCAGGAATTCCAGAGACATGGCCCATTTTGCGGGTATCTCGTTCTTCATCAGAATCAGAAACATGCCGACAAGAAATAAAGTTGCCGTATGACCGATCCCCCAGAACACGCCGACCAAGGAGGAACGCCACAATTTCTTGCTGTGTCCGGCAATAGTTGAGACTGCAATCACATGATCCGGTTCAAGAGCATGCTTCATTCCCAGAATAAAACCGACTGATAGAATCGATAGCAAACCTGTTTCCATAGAAAGCCCCCTCTCCTCTCTCTTAAGAACCTGTTGGGCCTAATGCTATTTTCGGATTTGAGGGGCCGGTTTCCCCAATAATTCCCGTCGAATCAGATCCCAGCATTCATGCATCAAGCTTTGCAGTCTCCAAACAGACGGACCCAACATACGCATCACAAGTCCGTTCCGGGCGAGAAGACTGGTTCCGGCGTACAACTCCTCTTTCTGGTGAGAATCAAGAAACGTTTCTAGCATCTTAACATGATCATGGGTAATCTGTTCCGACAACACCCAAAGTGTCCCGATATGCGTATATCCGTCAAAAATCCCTCGAGATGTGTTCCAGCGAGCGGGTTCCAGCAAGAGGGAATCCCAGACTGCCAATTGTCCCTCCCAAGACACGGAAAATTGGCTTGCAATTTTCTCATACTGGAACAGCTCACCTCGTCCGGCTCTGCCAGGTGTGATGATTTCCCCGACGATCGCTTGAGCACCCCCTTGCATCTCAAGAACGGTTTCTCCAAAATAGTTGGCTCCGTGGTACGGAACCAAAGCTTCCGGAAAATATTCCAGAAGAGCCCCTTTCCTTACATTGAATCGCTGGATTTGAGAAGTCTCTCCCATTTCGAGTGAAGGATGCAGTTTGCAGGAGGATTGGTTGGTCAAATAAAGGCTGGCCCCCTTTTCCAAGGTGCATTCGATCTCCTGAGTATCCCCGTTAAACAGGCCGGGTGAGGAGTCCATCAAATAAAGAAGGAGCTCTCCTCTTTCGCCGGCGAACGGTTTTGCCACTTTCAAAGGGGATTGATGGAAGGAGTGAAGAAGCGCACTTCTTCCCTCTCTGACTCCGACTGTTCCTTTCCAGACACCATGTACTCTCACTGGGCCTCCCTCATTGAGCCGCCATGATATTCCTCTGAGATCCACTGTACAATCTTCGGAACACCTACATTCTTAAACAAATTGGTGAAGACAAAAGGTTTCTCCCCACGCATTCGTTTCGAGTCCCTTTCCATCACTTCGAGACTCGCTCCAACGTGAGGGGCCAAGTCGATCTTATTAATCACCAATAAGTCCGAGCGGGTAATCCCGGGTCCTCCCTTGCGGGGAATCTTTTCCCCTTGAGCCACATCAATGATATAGATGAACATATCCACCAGTTCCGGACTGAACGCTGCCGCCAGATTGTCACCGCCGCTCTCGATAAAGATGATATCCAGATCATCGAAACGTCTTTCCAATTCCTCCACCGCGTCAAAATTCATGGACACATCCTCGCGGATGGCCGTATGCGGACAGCCTCCCGTCTCCACCCCAATAATCCGCTCTTTCGGCAGGACACCGGTTTTGGTCAAAATCTCAGCATCTTCCTTTGTGTAAATATCGTTGGTGATGACAGCCAGGCTGTAGGTTTCCTTCATCATCCGGCACAGCTGTTCGACTAAAGCGGTCTTTCCCGATCCTACCGGCCCTCCGACACCGACCCGCATAGGCCGTCCTCCCATGAAACTTCTGTGTTTCCATTCATGATGATGATGGTCGTGACCTTGACACATATCAATTCCTCCTCTTGTTTGCGGTCATTGTTTCAATCAAGACATGAACAAACGGGAATACAATGTTTCATGACGCATCGCCCCGATTTCCTGGGCAATCGTATGACTTGACAGGCGATTGGGGGCAGGAGGGGCAAGCACTATACGCTCGGCCTCCTGCTTGATCACCGGCAGCAAACTTTTCAGGACCTTCTGCCCTTCCGTCTGTCCGATTGGCATCGCCCGAAGGGCGTTCTGAATGAGAGCGTTCACTCCGGCGTAAAGATGGCTGGCTATTGCATTCTCCGGTGATTGTTGGAGGTGCGCACAAATCCAACCGTGAACGATGCAGGCATTGCCATAGCTTTCTCCCGAACGGATCCAGTTGTCATATTCCTCAAGTCCGCATTCCGGATATAAGTCCAGAACGATACGGAGGTACCTCTTCCCGATCTTCACCCCGCCTTCCCGGGACTCCCGGGACAGTCGGGAAAGAGTGAGCCGCCGATCCAGCGTTCTCAGGTTTTTGCGGTACACTTCTTTTTCAGGCTGATCCGCGATTATCCTGTCTGCATACCAATGGGCCCAAAAAACGGCCGCTCCTTCCATGGGAGCAAGATTGCCCGTAACGTAAGATCCAAGCCATTCGGACAGCTCCTCGCCGTTCTGAATCCTGTTTTCCTGCAAAGCAGTCTCCAAGCCGAAGGAATGGGAAAAGACTCCTGTCGGAAAGGCCGAATCAATCAATTGAATCAAAGGAAGCAGGGAAAACACGATTCATCGCTCCTTAAATAAAGCTTCTATCGAAGTCCCTTCCACAGAAGCAGGGGCGTCAATTAGAGGAAACTTTCTAAGCTGTTAAAACAGGAAATACCTTTGTGCCATCGGTACCGTCTTCGCCGGTTCACAGGTGGCCAGGGTTCCATCGCTCTTCACTTCGTATGTGTCCGGATCCACCTCAATCCGCGGAGTCGCATCGTTATGAATCATGTCCTTTTTGCCTATATTCCTGCAATTTTTCACCGGCAGCACCTTCTTTCTGAGGCCCAATTTCTCATGTACCCCCGCTTCGTATGCCGCCCCGGATATAAACGTGATGGAGCAGCTTTTCACCGCTAAGCCGAACGATGCAAACATTGGCCGTCCAATGACCGGCTGGGGAGTAGGGATCGAGGCATTCGGATCTCCCATCGCTGCATATGCAATGAAGCCGCCTTTCAATACCAACTCCGGTTTGACGCCCAAAAAAGCCGGCTTCCATAAAACAATATCAGCCCATTTCCCCTTTTCGATCGAACCCACGTAGTCGGAAATTCCATGGGCAATCGCGGGATTCATTGTGTATTTGGCGACGTACCGTTTCGCCCGGAAATTGTCGTTCTCTCCCTGCTCCTCCGGCAGCGCTCCCCGCTGTTTTTTCATTTTGTCGGCGGTCTGCCACGTGCGGAGAATCACTTCTCCCACTCGCCCCATGGCCTGGGAGTCGGAACTGATAATACTGAATGCCCCAAGGTCGTGAAAGATGTCTTCCGCCGCGATCGTCTCCGGACGGATCCGCGAATCGGCAAAAGCGACATCCTCCGGGATACTGCTGTCGAGATGATGGCAGACCATCAGCATGTCTAAGTGCTCATCAATCGTGTTAACGGTGAATGGCCGGGTCGGATTGGTCGAAGAAGGGATCACGTTGGCTTCACCGGCCAAGCGTATGATATCGGGTGCGTGTCCTCCCCCTGCCCCTTCTGTATGATATGTATGGATGGTGCGTCCGGCAATCGCCTTGATTGTATCCTCCACAAAGCCAGCTTCATTCAAAGTATCTGTGTGTATGGCCACCTGAACGTCATATTTGTCGGCTACTGTCAGGCAGGTATCAATAGCCGCCGGGGTGGTGCCCCAATCTTCATGCAGTTTTAAGCCGATGGCTCCCGCCTCGATCTGCTCCTCCAATGCCTTTTCTCCCGACGCATTTCCTTTTCCAAGGAACCCGAGATTCATCGGAAATTCTTCTGCCGCTTCCAACATGCGATGAATATTCCAGGAGCCCGGGGTACAGGTAGTGGCATTCGTACCCGTAGCAGGCCCGGTTCCCCCGCCAATCATTGTGGTGATGCCGGAAGCAAGGGCCGTCTCAATCTGCTGGGGACAGATGAAATGAATGTGAGTATCGATCCCACCCGGCGTTACAATCAACCCTTCGCCGGCGATCACTTCCGTTGATGCGCCTACTGACAGATCCGGATGTACGCCTTCCATTACATCGGGATTTCCTGCTTTTCCAATCCCAGCTATGTATCCGTCCTTAATCCCGATATCCGCTTTGACGATGCCCCAATGATCCAGGATCAAAGCATTCGTAATCACCAAATCAAGAACTCCGTCGTCGCGCACAGCCCTTGATGATTGTCCCATCCCGTCCCGAAGCACTTTACCTCCGCCAAATTTGCATTCATCCCCGTAGACGGTAAAATCTTTCTCCACCTCAATAATGAGATCGGTATCGGCCAGCCGCACCTTGTCACCCGTTGTAGGACCAAACATGCTGGCGTAAGCCTCACGGGACATAAGAAGACCTTCCTGCACAGTCGCCGTACCTTGTTCTAAGGCTTCTTTCACCGATCCGGATACAAGACCATTATGACCATAGACCTCTTGCCGACCCCCGACAGCCACCAAAGTAACGGGCTTCTCTTCTCCAGGTTCGAAGCGAACCGCTGTCCCAGCCGGGATATTGAGCCGCATTCCTTTTGCTTTCTCCCGATCGAAATCCAACTCTCTGTTCACTTCATAAAAATGAAAATGCGAACCGACCTGAACCGGACGATCCCCCCGGTTGACCACCGTTAAAGTGACCGCTTTTCTCCCCGCATTAATCAAAATCGGCTCGTCCTTTACCAGATATTCTCCCGGTTTCATCATTCGATCCCCCCCTTTTCCTGCAGCCCAACCTCTTCTCTAGGACGAATCGGGTGGTGAACAGTCACCAGTTTCGTTCCATCGGGAAAAGTCGCTTCCACCTGTACTTCATCAATCATGGAAGAGACCCCTTCCTGTACATCTTCCTCCGCGAGGATCGTGGTGCCCCATTGCATCAACTCCGGTACCGATTTGCCGTCGCGCGCTCCTTCGAGGATTTCATAAGTCAGGATCGCCATTGCCTCCGGATAATTCAGTTTCAAACCGCGCTGCTGCCGTCGACGAGCCAAGTCCGCCGCGACCACGATTAACAGCTTCTCCTTCTCGCGCTCCGTTAAATGCATATGTACCTCCTTCGTTTAAACAACCAGGTGTTGGCGAATTACTTCTTCGTTAATTTTCGCCGCTTTCCCCTCCGCCGCAATGGACCCTTTTTCAAGAACATAGTAATAATCGGCTGAACTTAGGGCAAAATCCAGACTCTGTTCCACTAACAGGATGGCCATTTCCCCTTGTTCTTTAAGCCTCTGGATCACGTTTTCAATTTCCATAACGAGATTTGGCTGAATCCCTTCTGTGGGTTCATCCAACAATAGAAGTCGCGGGCGTGAAACTAACGCCCTGGCGATGGCAAGCTGCTGCTGCTGCCCGCCGCTGAGGTCTCCCCCTTTTCGATGGAGCATCGTCTTCAGCATCGGGAACATGTCATAAATCTCGTCCGAAATTTTCCTTTCTTTTTTGGGGAGGGCTTCCGTCCCCAAGAGCAAATTCTCTTGTACAGTCAATTGCGGGAAGATCTCCCGTCCCTGGGGAACATAAGCGATCCCAAGGCTTGCCCGCTGTTCCGGTTTCGCCCTGCTAATCTCTTTTTCATTCAGAAAAATTTTCCCGTGGCGTGGGCGAAGCAGGCCTATGATCGTTTTCAGCAGAGTTGTCTTACCGACACCGTTTCGCCCCATTAAAGAGACGACTTGCCCTTCGTTAACGCGAAAATCTACGCCCCTTAGGATGACGGTTTCTCCGTAGCAAACTTCTAAACCTTTCATCTCTAGCATACAGCTTCTTTCCTCCGACCTAAATATACTTCCGCCACACGCGAATCCTCCTGAACCTCCGTAATAGTGCCCTCGCAGAGAATCTTTCCCTCATGCATGACTGTCACCCTGTCAGAGAATTTCCGGACAAAATCCATGTCATGATCAACCACCAGAACCGAGCGGCTCTTAGCGATTTCCTGAATGAGTTTGCCTGTCTTCTCTGTTTCCGTTTGAGTCATCCCCGCCACCGGTTCATCCAACAATAGCAGTTCAGGCTCCTGCATCAGCAGCATGCCAATTTCCAACCACTGCTTCTGACCGTGTGAGAGTGACGATGCCTTGTCATTCGCCCGGTCTTCCAAGTTGATCATGGCCAGCTGCTTACCGATCACTGCTCGTTCACCGTCCGTCAATTTGGCCCTCAGAGTAGAGAGCAAACCGCGATTCTGCTTCATCGACAACTCCAGGTTCTCAAATACGGTTAGACCTACGAAGATTGCGGGAGCCTGAAATTTGCGTCCGACACCGTACCGGACAATCTCATGCTCCTGCTTGTTGGTTAAGTCGATCGTTTCTTTGAAAAGAACTTCCCCCTGTACAGGCTTCACTTTCCCGCAGATCACGTCAAGCAAAGTCGTTTTTCCGGCACCGTTCGGTCCGATCAGAAAGTGCACTTCCCCTTGTTTCATTTGGAAATTAAGCTCCTGAATCGCTTTGAATCCGTCAAAATCAACCGTGATGTTTCGGGTGCAAAGAATTGTGCTCATAAACCTCATCGACCACCTTTCTCGCAGCAAATTTCTGCTTTGCCTTCGCAAACACCCCAACGACTCCCTGCGGTAAAAACAGAACTACAATCACAAACAAAGCACCAAGGAAGTAGAGCCAAATATCCGGGAAGGATTCGCTAAAGAAACTTTTTGCCCCGTTTGTCAAAACTGCACCGATCACAGCCCCGATCAAGGTACCTCTTCCACCGACAGCCACCCACAAAACCATCTCAACCGAAGGGATAATTCCCATCATGGCCGGGGAGATAATGCCCACCTGGAGGACGAATAGGATACCGGCAAGACCCGCCAGCCCCGCGGAAAGTGTATAAACGAACACTTTATAAGTCGTCGGATCGTACCCCGAAAATCTTACCCGACTCTCTCCATCTCTGATCGCCACCAAGATTTTCCCTGTTCTGCTGTTGACCAATTTTCGACATAAAAAGTAAGCGACAATCAGAACTACCAAGGTCAAATAATAAAGAAACAGTTTGACGGAGGGGGAGGACAAAGGAAACCCAAACACAGTCCTAAAACCTGTAAGACCATTTGTTCCTCCTGTATATGCCTGTTTGCCGATAAAAAGTGTGACCATCACAATCACGACTGCCTGGGAGAGAATCGAAAAGAACACTCCCTTGATCCGATTCCGGAAAGTAAAATACCCGATCAAACCAGCCAGGATCATGGGTACCCCTACAGCTGCGAGAATGGCGAAGAAGGGGTTGCCAAAAGGCACCCAGAACCAAGGCATCTCTTCCAAACCGCTCCAAGACATAAAATCGGGCAATTTCCCGGTGCTCGCTTCCAGCTTCAAATACATAGCTATACAGTAGGCTCCCAGACCAAAGAAAACCCCGTGGCCAAGACTCAAAATCCCTGTATATCCCCAAATCAGGTCGAGCCCGACAGCCAGAATGGCAAAAGCCAAAAATTTCCCCAGCAGATTCATCCGAAAATCCGAAAAGAACAACGGTGCCACTGCCAACAAAAGAATCACCAGCAGACCGATAATCAATTTGTTTCGGCTCAATGGCTCTACCTCCTTCGAAATTAATCCAGTGCCCGGGTCTTGACTGAAACCAGACCGGAAGGCCGCCACTGCAAGAAGGCAATGATCAATAAGAAAATCAGGACCTTGCCAATCGTAGCGCTGGTTCCGTATTCAAACAGTGTATTCAGAAGACCTATTCCCAAAGCACCGGCTACTGTTCCGATCAATTTTCCAACCCCTCCGAGAACCACGACCATGAAGGCATCGATAATATAGTACGTTCCGATTGAGGGTCCGATCGGCCCCAACAATGTGATAGCGCATCCGGCCAAGCCGGCAATGCCCGAACCGACAGCAAAACTGTAGGAGTCCACCTTGCGTGTGGAAATTCCAAGGCAGGCTGCCATATTTCGATTCTGCATCACAGCCTGCATCCGTCTCCCCTGCGACGTCTTATACAAGCTGAAATACATCCCCAAGATGGCTGCTGCCGCAAGTACTAAAATAAACAGCCGCTTGTAAGGAAAAACAACGCCAGTCATAATCTCCAATCCCCCATTGAGCCAGTTGGGAGCCACCACAGCCACATTCGGGGCCCCAAAAATCGTGCGTGCCAACTGCTGCATCAATAAGCTGACACCCCAGGTTGCCAGAAGACTGTCCAAAGGACGGCCGTATAGGTGTCGAATCAATGACCACTCCAATACCCAACCCCAAAAAGCGGCGATCAGGAAAGCGACAGGTAACGCGAGAAAGAAATAAAAATCAAACATGGCTTTCGGAAGATAGTGCGAAAATAACAGCTGTGTCACATAAGCGGAATACGCTCCGATCATGATTAATTCGCCATGGGCCATGTTGATCACATTCATCAGCCCAAATGTGATTGCCAGACCTAAGGAGATCAGAAGCAGGATGGAACTCAGACTCAACCCGTTGAACAATTGAGGTAAAATGACTTCCATGGATTTACCTCCAAGTATTTGATGTTTTTAAAATAGGCGGATCAACCCAGACGGGTTGATCCATATTCCTACACTTTCAGGTTCCAATCAGGATCGTTACTTCAGATTTTTCGCCCACTCATAAGTCTTCAGGTAGGGATCCGGTTTTACAGGCTGACCGGAATTCCACACCTCCTTGAACTGCCCATCCTTTTGGATCTCGCCAATCCGAACAATCTTATAGGTGTGCTGGTTCTCTCCATCAAGTTTTACAACTCCTTCCGGTGCCTGGAAATCGATTCCTTTGGAAGCTTCTTTCACTTTGTCCACATCTGTAGACCCGGCCTTTTTGACCGCTTCCGCCCAGAGATAGACACCGAAATAACCGGCTTCAATCGGATCATCCGTCACACGGTCTTTTCCGTACTTATCTTTGTACTTCTGGACAAACACTTTATTCTTTGGTGTATCGGTTGTCTGGTAATAGTTCCAGGAGGCTAGATGACCCGTAAGAAAATCTGCCCCTATACCACGAATCTCTTCCTCTGCGATACTTACAGACATCACCGTGGTGTCCTTGGCTGTGATTCCCGCATCCTTCAACTGCTTAAAGAAGGCGACGTTGCTATCCCCGTTCAGAGTATTAAAAATCACATCCGGTTTTGCCTGCTTAATCTTGCTTATGACGGTGCTGTAGTCGGTATGACCAAGCGGAGTATATTCCTCCCCCACCATCTCCCCGCCTTCGGCAGCCAGCTGTGCCTTGATGATCTTATTGGCCGTTCTTGGGAACACATAATCGGATCCGAGTAGGTAGAACTTTTTGCCCTTGTTCTTTAACAACCAGGATACCGCCGGAACAATTTGCTGGTTCGGAGCTGCACCCGTATAGAAGATATTGGGGGAAGCCTCCAATCCTTCATACTGGACAGGATAGAACAACAGCCCTTTGTTTTCTTCCACCACAGGCAGCATCGCTTTTCGGCTCGCGGATGTCCAGCCGCCAAAAATCACGGCAACCTTATCTTTTTGCAAAAGCTTTCGGGCCTTCTCCGCGAAAGTCGGCCAATCCGATGCTCCGTCTTCAATGACCGGTTCCAGCTTTTTGCCGAGTACGCCTCCTGCAGCATTGATTTCTTCAATGGCCAACAGCTCTGCATCTCTTACGGACGTTTCACTGATTGCCATTGTTCCGCTCAAGGAATGCAAGACCCCTACCTTGATCGTATCCCCGGAGCCGGAAGATGCGGTTGTGCCTGTACCGGAGTTGGAACAAGCGGACAGGAGCAGCGCACCGGTCATAAGAGCGGCTACAGCAAGTGATTTCTTCTTTTTTGTCATGCTGGACGAACCCCCTGATTATGTAGAATGATGTAGCGGCCCGGGTCTGAGGCTCCCCCGAATGGCCATATAAATAAAGAAGCCCTTTTCAAAAACTCCTTCATCCTGACAAAGACACATTGACTCTGTTTGCAGGTTGAAAATAAAAGTTTTAGCAAGGGCTTCTTTGCCTCCGACCTGTTTGACACCTTTGTCTAAACAGCCTCGATTCATTTGTGTCAGCTTTCGTTACTCTTATCGTCATTATAGTAAAAAAAGCGGACTCAGCAAAATGTTTATGTTAGGTTTCCTGACATATAATTCAACATGAGCACGGTGTCTCAAAATTTGCCGTAGTCTTTTTAACCATTTTTATTTGGGATTTATTCTGATCGATACGTTTCCAAACGAGGAGCAGGGGAGCTTGCCAGGTGTTGTGCCGCCGTCCGCGACAGAATCCATTTGGGGAATGTCCGGGCAGAAATACAAAGAGCCAGTTATATCGATAACCGGCTTGCAAACCTTTTTTTCCACGATTACGGTCTTTCACGTGGAGTTTTATTAATGATGTAGTAACTTATAATTAATGTCAAAATCACGAGAGAGTAAAATAAAGTATTGATTGGATCGTTGTGATCCACAATGATTAACCGGAGCATCGCGGTAATTCCGATATAGACGAAATACCGCAGTGGAAAATGATAATCTTCTCTGAAATACTTTACGATCATCGAGATAAACTCAAAATAAAGGAAAAACACCAAGATTTTTTCGAGGAAATGATGGAACTCCGTATGATCGGAATGAATGATAAATCTGATAAAGTCATAAATTTCTTTTGCGAGTAAAATACACAATATACCGGAAAGTACAATTAAAGACAGATTTAAAAAAAATTGCAAAACCTGGGCTATGGATATTTTTTTGAGTTTGACTTTAGCCTCTTTTACTGATTGGAATGAATTTCCATCCGCAGTACTAAGCAAGGAAGCCTTTACCTCTTTCATAGAAATCCCTCCATAACAAAAAAGTTAAAAGATACACGATCCCGGAAGGTATAAAAAGAGCCACAATTGCTTGTGGCTGAAATTCAATTCTGTTTCTTACAGCACAAACTTATACATGTAATCTATACATTCGACCTCTGTTTCAAAGTACCCCATTATTTTTTGCCCGTTCAGGTTAACCACCCATTTGCCTTTTTGTTTGTCAAAGCTGTAAGAAAGCAATGTAAGTTCCTCCCCACTAGAGTTTTTTATAATCTCTGAACAGCTTTACTAATTCGAATCTTCACTTGTCGAATCCTTTGACGAAAAACGTTTGTTTTTGTCGCGTACCCCCTTTTCTTGTGTCTACTAGCTGTCTTTACTCTAATTATCTAATGTTGTTCAACGGATGGTATAAGATTCGTAAGATATCCTTACACACAAATAAAGTTTTTAATGAAACACGCTTTACATGTGCACCAGAACATATGTTCGATTTTATTCCAAAAATATGCTATACTTGATCTTGTACAATAGAATAGGCTTCTCAAGGGTGGTCGGTTCAACCCTCCGCAGAGAGGGGGTGAGGCCATGACGGTATATGAGGCGATCTCTCTGATGATAGCTTTCGGTTCGTTGATCGCGTTGTTACTGTCAGATAGAAAAAGAAAATAGACCGCCCTTGAGCTGACAACTCGTGCGGTCTACTTCGAGAACCTTGAGCCGGCCCCCTGAGGGGCAGCTATTGTACCTGACCGTAAGTGTTCCCGCACTTACGGTCACCTTTTCCTATACGATTTCGCAGAAACTTTTATGTCTGTAGTTTACCATAGCCCCTGCATCCTTTCAATCGGCCTCACGACCACGCCCTACGCTATAATCCCCTGGAAAGCCACCGCAATTTTGGCGGCGACTTCTGCATTATGCTTCACCAGGGTGATATTGGTTTGCAGGCTTTTGCCACCTGTCAATTGTTTAACCCGATCCAGTAAAAATGGGGTCACCTGCTTGCCCGTGATTCCGTTCTCCTTTGTTTCCCGGAGTGCCTGAGCAATCACCGCTTCGATCTCGTTATACGCCAGTGCGTCTTTTTCAGGGACAGGGTTTGCGATCACAAGCCCACCCTTTAATCCCAGTTTCCACTTTGTATCCATGACGGTCGCTACCTCTTCCGGGGTATCGAGTCGGAAATCCACCCCAAAACCACTCTCCCGTGAGTAGAACGATGGGAATTCACTGCACTGGTACCCGACTACAGGTACCCCGTGGGTTTCCAAATACTCCAGCGTTCTGCCAATATCCAGAATGGATTTGGCACCAGCGCAGACTACAGCGACATTGGTCTGAGCCAGTTCGGTCAGGTCCGCCGACACATCCCATGTGGTTTCGCCTTCCCGATGGACGCCCCCGATGCCGCCAGTGGCAAATACATGGATACCGGCCAATTCGGCGGCAATCATCGTACCGGCAACCGTTGTGGCCCCCATTTTGCGGGTGGCAAGAATATATGGGAAGTCGCGGCGGCTCACTTTCTCCACTGACTTGTTGGTGGCCAATTCCTCAAGTTCTTCTTCATCTAAGCCAATTTTGATTTTACCGTTCATGATGGCGATGGTGGCGGGTACCGCGTTGGTAGCCCGGATAATTTGTTCCACCTCTTTGGCCATCTGGACGTTTTGCGGATAGGGCATTCCATGCGAGATAATCGTCGATTCCAAAGCGACAATGGGCAGTTTCTTTTCCAGGGCATGCTGAACTTCTTCGTGAATAGCGAGATATTGTTTCATGATAATCGCTCCTCCAAATAAGCCTCGAGTTGATCCGGTTTCAAAAGCGGCGATACGGAATGCTCCGTTTGCAGTGTTAAAGCGGCTGCGGCAAGTCCTATCTTACAAGCGTGCAGCAAGGACTCTCCTCTGATGACGCCATACAACACACCTGAAGCAAACGCATCACCGGCTCCTGTCACGTCCACGACCTCCGTTTTAAAGGCAGGCAGATATTCGGATTCTTCCGGTGTTGAGCAGAATATCCCCTGCTTCCCCAAAGTGACGACAACGTTGTTGACTCCTCGCTTTCTGATTTTTCCGCATGCTTCTTTGCAGTCCGAAAGGGAGTGAATTTCCATTCCGGCAAGAAGCTCCGCTTCCTCCCGATTCGGCAGAATGGTGTCGATCCCTTCCAAACAAGGAGCGAGTTTCCTCGCTTTCGCTGAGGAAACCGGGTCGACATAGAGAGAAATGTTCTCAACCCTGCATCGATCGATCAGATAACGGAGGCAATCCTCCGAAAAATTGGTGTCAGCGAAAACCACCTGGGAGGAAGCAATGTGAGACCATTTCTCACCAAGCATGTCCGGCGTGATTTTGTCGTAAATCTCCATATCCGCTAAGGAAATCACCATTTCTCCATCCGTATCAAGCAATGCGGTATAGGTTCCTGTCCGCTCCGTGGACAACATCCAGACCTGACTGACATCCACCCCGAATCTTTTGGTCTCGTTCAGAATCCATTTGCCTTCTTTGTCATCCCCGACGCAGGAGATCAATGAAGTGATGCAGCCGAGGCGCCCCAGATTTTCCGCAATATTGCGTGCCACACCCCCGCATGATTCGGTTATTGTGACGGGATTGGATGTATGAAGATGCACCTTTTGCTTGCTTCGTGCTTTGCGGTCCAAATTGGCCCCGCCGATGCATGTAACCAGTGATTTATCGCGTAAAATATAGGCGCGTCCTTTAATCTCCCCGCGTCTTGTCAAGCTGGCGATATAACCGGCCACGGCAGACCGGGAAATTCCCATTTTGTTGGCCAGTTGTTGCTGTGTGATGAAAGGATTCATACGTATTTCCTGCAATATCTGTGCCTCTTTGTCCATCCGACCGCCTCCTTCCCAATATCACAAACAAAAGTTTATAGAACAGACAAGTGTTTGTAAAGAGATTCGGAACATAAAAAAGGACGTGCCGACACACGTCATTCAAATCACTTCCATTATGAATTATCTGCTTGTTCCCGAATGGCAAACGTCTTCCCCGATTTCTCCTCCGCTTCAGGTTTGAATCGGTTGGAAGTGCGAAGCGGAATTTCTTTCAGAAAGAAAGTAAGCAGAAAAGCAAAGAAAACAGTTAACGCTCCTGCCAGAAACACTCCCGACAAAGAATAGCTCAGGGCTTCCCGCAAGAGCAGAATCAGCTTGCCGAATAACTCCTTCAATTCCGGAGGCAAAGAGGCCTCGATCCGGGCCAGCTTCGCCGGATCCATGAGGATCTGAGGGTTTTGAAGGACACTCAATTTTTGGGACAGTTGGGGATCACGCTGTACCACGGCCCCCATACCTGATTCTGCCGCCAGTTGTCCCATTTTTTCCGTTATCCGGTGACTCATGATGGTTCCCATCACTGCAACCCCAATCGTTCCCCCCAGCTGTCTGAATAACTGAGCGGATGCAGTGGCAACACCCAATAAGTTTTGATCGACCGCATTTTGAACGGTCAGGGTGAAAATCGGGAATGCAATCCCCAACCCCAAACCGACAATAATCATGTTAATAACAGCAATCGTATTGGTCGTCCCGGTAGTCATAAATGACATTGAGAACATTCCGGCCGCCATCACCAACACTCCGGCCAAGGCCAGCAGCTTGTACTTTCCAGTCTTTGTGGTCAATTGACCGCTTAATGAACTGGCTACCACCATACTGAGCGTCATCGGCATCATAACGAACCCGGAAGCCGTCGCGGATGTTCCAATGACCCCCTGAACAAAGAACGGCATATACATGACTGCCCCAAACATGCCGGCCCCCATCGTGAATCCGACCAGATTGGATATGGTAAAAATACGATTTTGAAACAGCAATAACGGCAGGACGGGACTCGTTACCCTGCGTTCAATCATGATGAAGATTGCCAGAGCTGCGAGAGAAGCGCCAAACAACCCCAAGATTTCGGTTGATCCCCATTCGTACTTTGTCCCCGCCCAAGAAAACGCCAGCAGCATAGGAACCATGGTCAGGGTTAAAAATACGGATCCGAAGTAATCGACAGTCTCCCCTTCTTTGCGTTCAGCCGATGGAAACAGCCACCAAATTAAAGCAAAAGCAACAAAACCAACAGGCAGGAAAATCCAAAATACCCAATGCCAGTCCGTATGATCGACAATGTACCCGCCCAAGGTCGGACCAAATACACTCGCCAATCCGAATACGGAGCTCATCAACCCCTGCCAGCGCCCCCGTTCCCTGGGCGAGAAAAGATCCCCCACTGCAGTAAACGCAGTGGACAGAATCATCCCACCGCCAAATCCCTGAATCCCGCGGTAAATGATCAGCTCGACAATCGATCCTGCTAATCCTGCAAGAAACGATCCGATGATAAACATTCCGATCCCTATCAAAATAAAAGGCTTACGTCCATAGATATCGGATAATTTTCCGACGAGAATTGCAGTTACGCTCGAGGCCAGCATGTAGATTGTGAATACCCAGCTGAAATATTCAATACCGCCCAGTTCCGCAATGATTCGCGGCAGCGCGGTACCCACAATCGTTTGGTTCAATGCTGCAAACAACATTGCCGCCATGATCGAAATCATGATGGTGATCTTTCTTTTTTGGTCTAAATGTTCCATTCTAGTTATCACTCCGCACCTTTGGATTGAATATTTTTTAAAACCTGGTGATAAATTCGGATCAGATGATCGAGATCCTCATCAGACAATCCCTCGTAGTGTTTCTTCATCATCAGTCGTCTTTGCTCCCGAATGCTTTTCAACATTTCCTTCCCTTTGTCCGTAATATGCAAAAGGACAATTCGCCGATCTTCCTCCGACCGTTCTCGCTGCGCATATCCACTTGCGATCAACTTGTCGGATAAACCGGTCACTGCCGGTAAACTAATCTCTAATGCTTCGGCCAGTTCGGACACCTTCTGCGAGCCTTTCTCCTCCAAAATGTGAAGCATCCATACCTGTGAACCGGAAATTCCCGGCTCAAGATGTTTGTTCCACTCCATCGTGATTTTTCGCTTGACTTGGCTAAATACTTCTTCAAGTTCTCTGAGCTTGCTTTCGGAACCCATTTGTGCCCTCCAAAAAGAATTGCATTCAAATTGATTAACAAATTTAAAAATAAACCATCCAAATAGTTAAGCATCTTAACTATTTATCAGTATAATGGAAACTTGCGCAAAACCGCAAGCATAAGTAAGAAAACTTGGCATTCGCCTTTGAGTTGGGTGATCTTTCAAAGCCGGTAGGGCCGTGCTAACAAGCAGCCAGCCGCATCCGCTCCTTTTACCCTTCAAACAATCTTGAGTCCTTCTTTAACTACAAACGACACGCAGGGAATGCGTTCCGATTGGACCGTATCTTCCGCTCCGAATACCTGAGCCAGTTCATAAGGTTCACCTGGACGAACCAATACATACTGCTCAATCGTAAGATTGGCAGGGTCGACAATCCAATATTCGGGTACGGCAAACCGTGCATAGGACTCCTTTTTCATAACACGATCCCGTTTTGCACTGTTCGGGGACAGGATTTCGATAACAAGATCAGGTGGCCCCACCACTCCGTGCTCCTCAATGAGGAATTCCCGGCTGCGATGCACCATCAGAATGTCGGGTTGTCGGGTTTCATTGTCCGAAAGAATCACGTCTACGGGAGCATGCAGAATAATGTAATGCTGATCGCATGAACTCTTCAGAATGTGTTCCAAGTTGCTACTTATTCTCTGATGAGTGGTAGTCGGAGAAGGCTTCAGTTCCAGCTTTCCTCCAACAATTTCATACTGATTGCCGTCCTCCGGAAGCTTCATATAGTCCTCGACAGTCCATCCCGATTCCTTGATCGTCAGTGGATTCTTCTTCTTGCCGTCGTATTCCATCGATTTCACCCCGGTTCCGTAGATTTACTTACATCAAGTATAGCACAAATGTTCGTATTTAGTGAAACCGGATTTTTCTGCAGGATTTGCGGAATCTGCTAGAAGTTGAACAGATTAGTCAACTTCTGGTTGGAATAACAACATGTTCAAACGGACGTGTGATTGCCTCTTCTACAAGGCCCCACTGATCGGGATAAATCTTTCGAACTTCATTCCATAACATTTCTATTCCTCACTTCCAACATCGCCTGTATTATTTAAACAAAATGAGAGGTGTCGATTATTCTACAACCTTATTCACTAGAATCTTTTAGCTATTTGAGAGGATTTTAGCCTGCTCTTGCAGAATCCTTCAGAGGTTGTGGAACAAAAAATAGAATGAGGGATAGTAGAATGTCAACCGAACTTGATAAATCGAAAGTGAATGGTATTGTTTTTCAGGAACCGGAAGAATGGATCCAAACCTATATGAAGCTCCCTTCTCAGGCGCTTTATGATTTTGTGATGGATACGCTGGATCAACACTTGAACGATGCGTTTCTCGAAAAGATCGATCTTGTGGAGTATTTGTTCGATGTACGGGAACAAATACGACCGACGCAGGAAATGGAACTGGTGCAAAAGCTGCGGACACGGGAGCCCGATTATTATCGCGGTATTTTTTGCTATTTCGAAAATCATGTAATCGAATATGCCCTTTTCCGCAATGAACCAGACAAGACAAAGGAAGCTCTGCAGTATTTTATTCAGGACCCGGTTAACGGGATCGACATGTTGATACCGGTGTTGCGGCTCCTCTATCTTTATGGGGATACGGAGATGGCACTGGAATGCTCCCAAAAGGTGTACAACCAGGTGAAAGACTCGCCAGAATTGATTCCCGGGGCTGAAATAGAATTTGCTGATGTACTCTACATGGGGATGTGGCAAGAGGCGTATCGGCAGTTACAGGCCGGGAATGACGTGGATTCCAGTCAGTTGAATGAACAGATTGCCGAGTGGGATTATGAGGTGGATGAAGACGAAGTAGAGGAAATTAAAAAGAGGCTATCTCAAGCTGACATAACAATTGAAAATCCTGCAGGACCCTGGCTAGCCAGAGAAGCCCGTATTCTCTGGTTGCGTCAAACTTCCTGGTTCTTCTTGCGTTATATGTTGGAACGAAAACGGATCGATTTTATCTCTAGTGATACGATATGGTGCGCGTTCTTTGACTTTCTGGAACGGAAACAGCCGGAAATCGCGAAACTCGACCCGGAAACCTACTTTGATTTCAATCTGCAGGAGTTGGGTGGGTATCTGGCAAAAATTCTTTCCGCGCAGCAAGCAAAGATATTCGCAATCGCATGGGGAATCCCCTACATTTACGATTTTCTGCTTGAGCATCTCGTTATTTCCCCACAACTGCATAAGAAAGCCATTGATGTCGTCCGTCGGTTAAAGCCATTGTTGATGGATGGGTATCGGGATACCCTGTGGAAGTATGATTTTGTCCACCGCTGGATGCCGCCCGATACGTTTCCTGATTTCGAATCAGAAGAAGTGGAAGCATTCCGGGCTTCATTCGATAAACAGAAACCGGCAGCGACCAAGAGCCGACTGCAATTGTATCATGAAACACAGAAAACAGCGCTGATGAATCAGCGGAAAGAAAGACAAGCAAAAACAGAGAAGTCCAAGAAGATAAAATCCAAAAAAACGGAAGCCAAAAAACAACGCAAGAAAAACAGGAGGTAATAAACATGGCGAAAACAAATCAAGGCAAATGCTCCTATTGCGGAGGAATTTTTGGGAAAACCGCAATGAAACGGCATGTAAACGGGTGTAAATCAAGAGGTCCGGTCGTGCCGGAAGACAAAAGGTTTTGCATTCTGGTTCAGGGAAAATATTCTCCCGAATATTGGATGTATCTCAGTATTTCCGAAACTTCCACATTGGCGGATTTGGACGATTTTTTACGATCAATATGGCTGGAGTGCTGTGGACATCTAAGTGCTTTTGAAATCAACCGCACCCATTTTACCAGCGATCCAAACTCTTCCTACAGGGAAAAAGGGATGAACCACAAGCTTAAAAATGTATTGGATGTCGGAATGGAATTCACTCATCTATACGATTTCGGTTCTACCACGGAACTCAAACTGAAAGTAATCTCAATGGAGGCGGGAGCGAAAAGGCAAAAAAAGATTGAGGTCATGGCAAAAAATCTCCCCCCTCATATCGAGTGTTCAGAGTGTGGTGACGCCGCTGTCGAACTTTGTTGCGAATGTATGTGGGCTGGAACGGGCTGGCTTTGCGACAAGTGTGCGAAGACACATGAATGCGGAGAAGAAATGCTGCTGCCGGTCGTCAATTCCCCACGAGTAGGGGTGTGCGGATACACCGGCGGGTGAGGATGAATGAGGCGATCTCTCTCATGATTTCTTTCGGTGCGTTGGTCGCGTTAGTACTGTCGCAATAAAAACAAATGACCGCCCTTGAGCTGACAACTCCGGCGGTCTACTGCGGAAAACATTGAGCCGACCCTAAGAGGGGCAGTTATTGTACCTCGACCGTAGGTGTTCCCGCACCTGCGGTTCCTTTTATTATACGAAAGTGTACAAACTTTATGTCTGTAGTTTACCATAGATGGCGTAAAACTCAAATTCCCAAGGCTATGGGACCTTGCCTCCGATTCTATGATCAACACACCTCATCGATTTCATAATCCTGTGGATTTCATAATCCTGTGGATTTCATAATCCTGTGAATGGTTACTGTCACCCGTGATGCATGTAAAACACCCGTCCCATCCCACAAAAGTACTACCGATTGCCCAAATCGGTTGGCCGCACTGGATACATCTTGCACCGGATTTTTTTCGCTTAACGGTACGTTTGAGAGAAGATACAATGAGTTTCTTGTCATCAGACGGATTGCTTTCCATATACTTCGCAACAAATTTTTCAATAGAAATTGGAACCATCACAATCTATCCTTTCAGTTTTGTTTGATACCCCATATCCCGGTATCCTGCAAACGTTTTTCATACATTCTCATCAACAGGGGGATGTGAGGATCTACGTAATCATAGATTCGGACTACACGTTTGTTACTGTGCAAACGGTGTAATCGTCCCGCATATTGCTGCAGAGTGCCTTTCCAGGAGATCGGCATGGCGAGGAACAGTGTGTCCAGCCGGGGATCATCGAATCCTTCCCCAATGAATCGTCCGGTGGCAATCAGAACGCGTTCCTCCTCTTCCGGAATACTCAGCAGTTTGTCAGCCACCTGTTGGCGTTGTTTGTTCCCCATGCCACCTCGGAGCACAATGACATCTTTGGCAAAACCTTTCAATCGGTTTGCAAGTACTCCACATGTGCGGTCCGTTCCGTTAACACCAAGGGAGACCTGCCCTCGTCCAAAGCTTTTAGAAGATCGTCAAATATTAAAGCATTCCGGCTCTCATCCAGTGCCAAAGCTTCATAGATCCGGTGAATGGCCGCGTTTTCGTTGGGTTCCGGCAGACTGAAACTGGTGTATCTTGGAATGACAACATGTTCAAAAGGGCCCGTGGTTGCCTGTGATTTGGCATCCACCCGAAACCGGATCGGACCGCACTGCATCATGACAATCGGATGATGTCCGTCCTTCCGGATTGGCGTAGCGGTTAATCCTGTCACATACTTTGCTTTGACTTGCCGAAGGACTTGCTCAAAACTGAAAGCTGAGAGAGGATGGCACTCGTCAACGGTGACCTGACCGTATTCGGCAACAAAATCTTTTACAGTTCCCCGAAAATTGACACTTTGCAGCATAGCGATATCGATAAAACCGCCGCGTTTGTCCCGGCCGCCTCCAATTTGACCGATCTCCTTCACCGCAATATCCAGAAAAGCAGCCAGCTTTTGTCTCCACTGCTCCATCAACTGTTTGCCATGCACCAAAACCAGTGTGTTGACCTTACGGGCCGATATCAGATACGCGGCGACCACAGTCTTGCCAAAAGCGGTGGTTGCGGACAAAATCCCATTTTCATGCTTCAGAAGCTCTTTCGCCGCCAGATCTTGCAATGGAGTCAATTCTCCTTTAAAGTTAACATTTAGCGGATTCCCGGATTTCGTTGATCGGAAAAATCGGCCTCGACGTTATGATCCCTCAACAATTCCAACACCTGATCCTGAAATCCTCGCGGCAGAACCAGATAGCGGTCCAGTTCTTCTGCACAATTGATTACGCGAGGTTTGCCAAATGTGGATAATCTCATGGCCTGAGCTTTATAAAATTCGGGATTCTGAAAAGCGCAATCCGCAATAGGCGATTGATCATGGCCGACGGCAAACCGGTTTTTTCAATGTAGATCAAATTGCTTTGCACAATCTTCACTTTTGAAGGCAAAGGACCCTCGATGCGGTGACCAATTTTTTGATCCAATTCCGATTCCAGAGACAATAAAGTCTCGGAATCACCCTGATCGTCCATCAAAGTTTGATGGATCCCCAGAATGCTGCCCTTGAAGCTTTCTTCCTGTACAATTCGTTCAGCATCCTCAGCCTGCATTTTGGGCAAGGTGGAAAGAAATAACCATTGATCCTGATAAGGTGTATAGTTTTCGTCCTGGAAGAGTGTATTGCCCTTCAGACCAGCATTCCCCTGCAGAGGCAAGGCAATCAAATTTCCAAAACCGCCTTTTGGCATCGTATCCTGATTCGGAAACAAACGGTCATAGGAATCCAAACCGATCTGATACCTTTTTTCCATGGTGCGGGTTAAAATCACACACCCGAGTTGACGGGCCAGTGATGCCGAAACAGGACGATCGAAAAAAATCCAGACGTGAGCCATTCCCGGACCGGGAACGTTCAAGCACTGTCGAGGTCTTCATCTGCTTGCACGTTTCAAGAAAACAGGCGGAATCTTCTTTCCAAGTTGTCTTGTCAAAATCAACGGCCAAAAACCAACAAGTTTCGTCCGGCAGCAGCGGGTAAATCCCAATCGTCTGTCTCCCCTTCAGATGATCAAAGATCACCTGAACCGTCACCGGCAAAAAAATGCGATGTGGGCAGTCCGAACATTTGATTTCGGTTTCTTGCAAACCGCTTTGTTCCACTCATTGGCGCAGGCCGGGGAGTAACCGGATTTTCCGTTCTTGCTCTCCCACCGGACAGCGTACACATCTTCTCTGCCAAGGAACAGACTGCGAAACAATGCAATCTTTTGTTTCGGTGAAGACTGCTTCGTGACCAACTCGGTTTCCGGAGTGGGATTTGAGGATCGAGAATCAATGAATGGCTTGTTTTCGGCATCTTTTTCCGGGAACATACCCAGAAGGGTTCTTAACCGTTGATTCTCTTCCCGCAGCCTTGCGCATTCCTTGAGGGCTTTATGAAGTTGTTCCTGAAGATCTTCAAGTCGTGACCGCATTGTTCCCCACCGCTCAGCAATTGTTTACTTCTTAAGATAACGTAAAATCGAGTGCGGGTGTCCCTGTTCAATTTTTTCCTGCTTCTGTCAACAGTTTTCTTCATTTGGGTGGATCGGAAAAGTTAAGTCGGCAAGTCCAGGGACGTACAATGGTAGGCTGCACAATGCGCTGGATATCTACCTCCGATGTAAAATGTGCTCCCCTCTGGGACCTTTCATCTTCTGACATACTATGTTCAAACAGGGTTCCAAAGATCTCCGGACGTATCATGGACCAGTCAGACTTGCATGCTTCCAGAAGTTGTTCAATTTCATTGGGTGTTAAATCAATAACATATACATCTTTAAACAATCCACCATTAAAGTACGGGATATCTCTTCCCCGGCGCTTCCTCTCATCCTGTTCATTCAAACGTTGAAAAAGCAGAAATAACGTATCCCCCGTTCTTTCCTTTTTCTTAATACAATCCAATAATACATTCGTAAAATGTTGACGTGGCAATAATGCTATATCCTCAGCAAACATGGCGAATACACATTGAAGAATAAACAACCTTTCTTCACTATTTGGATAACGGTGAAGTAGAGACCGATAAACTCCGATTGCAAGATCTGCCGCCTGCTTGGAACCTCTGATTGGGTTTCCGGAAAAATTGGCTCCTCATCAAGCATAAAGAGGAGTGCATCGATGTAGCGATCTATTTGTTGAAGAGGGATTATGGAAAGAGGCTTCCCATATTCTCTGTTAGGGTCATGAATCTCAATTGTATGAAAGTTGCTCAGAATGACGTATTTAGGGCTAGGGTTGATTCCCAACCAGTAATGATAAATTTGGTCATAATGTCTACGTAAATTTCGTTCAGAGGGACGCTTCATCTCGATCAGGAGGCGCTCCCCCAGAGTAGGTCAGCTCGGGCATACTCATCGGGAATACGATGTTCGAAGCGTGCCCCAACCTTTATCCGATCAAGTCCGAAACAATTGAAGAAATCATTACAAAAAGTCTGCGACTAGCCCCGCTAACAAGGGCCAAACTCGTAAAATGATTTCAATCCACGCATCTGTTAGATACTCCCCGTTATTACGCCAGAAATCACAAAAATTCTCTTCTTCCTCTGAATTGACCGAATCCGGTGATGACGATAATAACTCCTTGCACGATTGCTTCGATAGGGCTTTTGTTCCACTCAAACCACGCTCCTTGAAACTTTCCCAGCTGGCAAAGCGGTCAAGGAGTTGGTCAAGCCGCCTTACCAGCTGGGTGGGAACGTGGTTAGCAAGTAATTCTCGGTATTTTCATCCATAATTTTCACAATGTAAACCTCTTCTACATTTTGTTTTAGCTTAGGAATCGCTGTTTCTTTATATAAAAATCTTACTACCAATATATCTTGCTTTCAAACCTATCATAGACCCGCCCGGCACTTCTACACCCTCTTGGTACAGCACAGGGACTGTTGGCAACATAGCCTATTTTTTCAATGGGTGTGATCTCAACCTTGATTGCCTCATCATCGTACCGGTTCTCGGGGTCCTTAATAAGCTATATTGTCTCCAATCCGGCTAACCGAATCTCTTCCATCAAAGAGCGGAACCGGTGATACTCCGTCATGATTTGGCGGTAAAAAGTGTTCCATTCATCATGTTTTCCTGAGATTGAACAGACCTCTTTCAAATCTTTCATCCACCTCGCAGCTTGTGTATATCCAGAACGATTTCTGTGCCCTATATATTGCTGCGCAAGTTCGCGATAAACGGGAATCAGCTTTGCAGGATCATATTGCTTCATTTCTTTAAACAATTTCAGCCGCAGCGCCTCATTCATGTGAATTCGGTTCTTCTGCCTTGTGAATTCCGCCCAAGCCTGTTCCTTATCGCCCACAAACAGAAGCATACTGATTACCAATGAACCATCTTTCTTTTGTGTGCGTATGTAATCAAGCCATTGGCTGATTTTTTTCTGTTTTTCTGATTCCAGGTCTAGCAGTTCAACATTTCGTTTAAACAATTCAAAATCAGGAAAGGCCAAAAACCATTTCTCGTACCACGTTCTCTTCCCAGTTTCGTCTCCTGCACGCTGGCAAAGATTGATCATCCATTCATAATAAGGTTCGTTTAAGTGTGGATGTTTCTCGATAATCACTTGTAATCCGGCAATCGCTTTTGGCCAATTTTCATTTCGCTCATAATGTTTGACAAAACTGCAGGCAACCGAGAAATCATGGGCATCCGAACCACCCAGTACCTCTGCGGCTTGTTGCGCTTCTTGTTCCTGATTCAACGAAAGACACAACTCCACCCACCAATGCACAAGAATCCTACGATGCCTTTCCTCCTGGAAACGCGGGCTGTTAAAAAACTCCTTGTCCAAGAGCATGATTCTTTCCTTCAAAACCCACAGCTGCCTTAATGTTGGCACGCAATGAGTCAAGATGGAGGTCCATCCCAACAAACCATCCAATGTTTTACATTCTCTGACAATCCATTCGATCAGTTCGTGGAGAAATTCCTCGGCTTTCGGATTTGTGTCGCGGTACTTTTTGATCCGTTTCAGCGCCTCCCACAAATAATCCTCGATAACGGTAAATCCATCGCTTAACTCACTGCTGTATTCATCCTCATATTTATTAATCCAATCTTCCATCCCTTTTAAGGTAACCAGCAAACCTACGGTGCCGGAAATATAGTGGTCCGGCGTAACAAGTTTTAGAAGTTCCTGTGCAAATCGGTGCAATCTGTTCAATCCAGCCTCAAAATCCCATTCCAGTCTGTCTTCGTCATCATGATAATATTCGTAATCCCATCGATCATCGTCGTCATCGGAAGAGGTTTCAATTCTGGTAAACAGATCCTCACAATCTTTAAGAACAAGGGGAACTTCTTTTTGGTAATATGCGATTGAACTGTACAAGCCCAAGTGGCGGATTTGATCCGCATTCAGCTTGGAGGTTCGCTCCCTGTCAATGAGGAGTTGGCGGATGGATTCCCTTACTGTTGGGTCGGCTGCCACAAGCTCTTGCAATATTTCCAGCAGGTGTTGTCTCTCCAGATCTTTCAGTTGTTGCTCCAGGTCATCTGGTTCTTTAGAGCCTGGTTCAGTTTTTTCGACCGGTTCATACGCATTTTCAATTGCATCCAACTGCTCCGCATCTTCTCGAATAAAATAAACGACGGCAGCCATGTGCTTGCAGTACCCATCGTACGGACAGTCACAGCGGCTTTTGGAAAAATCGGACAAGTGAATTTTGACATTGTAATCGCCGTAATTGCCAAGTACAGTGGCATGGATCCAGGGTTTCCGGATCTGAACGTTCTCTACAAGTCCCTGTTCAAAATAACTGATACCTCTATCAATGATAGGGTCGGGAATAAACCGATCCATCCCGGATATCAGTGAAGTTAAAAGTACACTTTGTTTCATTCGTTCCCTCCTCCCAAATCATCAAGCTTTTCTCCAAGGGAGTTCCGCTCCCGTTGATCAGCCAACTTCTCCCGATTTCTTTTCTCATCTTCCCAAGTAATACCATATGGAAAACCATTTTGGTAAGTCCTGCAATAAAACAGAAATTCGATTCCCAATACTTCAAGTTCCCGGATGGCACATTCCAGACTCACGCCAAAACGTTTTTAGTAGCCCCGAACAAGATTTTTTCCCACATACTTTGGGATCCAGTGTTTTGCGGCCTGAAGACGGCCATGCCTGTCCAACCTTTTATGGCAGGGTACTGAGGATTTTGATTTTCTCTTATTCGCCACTATACATCAATTCCTGTTCTCCCCGCTGACTGATCCCTTGGCTGTGAAGCCGCAGAATTTCCCGATACTGGTTCATAAAATGACCTCCACACGAATGTTTGACACTGCTCTCAAACAGTGCATAAGATCATTCTAACAGAAGGATCAGTCCAGTGGCACTCTTGTCCGGAAGGCTGACTCCAAAACTGTTGGATGGGTGGCTCTCATCTTACTTATGTGCAGTTACGACAGCACATGACTGCATAAAACATGTTATAATAAACCAAACATGAACAGTGGTGGTGGATTCTTATGGAAAAAATTCAATCTCCAGATGATTTAATGGAACGAATCGGGAGGATGACCAGGGACAATTCCGTTTGCCAAATATTTATACCGGGAAAAGGCAAATTTACAATCGTGTTACACGAGGAAGATTCTCAATCGATTGCTGCCGATGCAGAGTCGGACGATGAGCTGCGGGAAATGATTGAAAAGAGCTTAGAAGCTTATAAAAGAGGAGATTATATGACCACATCCGAGTCTATCAAAGCTCTTTCTCCAAAGGATTTTGCATAATGAAAGGCGATGAAGTCATTTGGCCTGCTCCCGTTCTAGCAAAACTTCGTTCTTATAGAAATCCACGTTTCACTCCGGAGGAAACCTACGATTTCATTGCTCAATTTATGATCGAGACGGAAGATTTGTTAGTAAACCCGGTAGTAGGAAAGACCTACACCGAGGAGTATGGGAAGTACGTGGGCTTTTCCAGAATAGTCGTTCGAAAGTTTAAAATTTATTACAACCGTATCCACAATCACATAGTGATTGTGGGGGTCAAATTCCCAGGAGAACAATAACCGTCATTTCTGCTTAGGGGAAAAATGACGGTTTTGTTTAGTTGTTAGTCTGATTTGACCACGAATAGGTCTACTTCTTTTTGTTAAAGAGTCCGTAATGTTTAAGACTGGCAATCCGTAAATAACAAGTCGCTGCATACTTTGCAGTGGTTTTTCTTGTTTTCATCAAAAAGTTGGCTGACGAAGAACAATGGAACGTTTTGTCCAATCGGATCACGATGTTATCGCTGGTGATGGTGAAAGGGCGGGTCCATTAGTCAAAAAAATCAATTATGACACGAGAAAGAAAGAGCCAGACAATTCGAATCACTTTGCTTTCATTTGATTCCTCCGAATTATCAGGAAACAACGAGTGACGGTTAAAACGATGAGTTCCTTACCCAAAGGGATGCCTATTTCTCATGAATTTGCGAAATATTGTTGGCTTCCTGAATGAAAAAATCGATGAAGTTTCGTCCGAACCGGGATATTAAATATCCGTCGTTCTTGGATAATCTCCTCAGTTTGTCTAACTTTTTGTTTTTACCTTTCGACAGTGCCTCCAAATAAGATTGCATCTCTATCACATTATTGTAAAGGTAGTCCAA
This sequence comes from Effusibacillus consociatus, assembly GCF_042652925.1. Taxonomy (NCBI): domain Bacteria; kingdom Bacillati; phylum Bacillota; class Bacilli; order Caryophanales; family Alicyclobacillaceae; genus Effusibacillus; species Effusibacillus consociatus. The sequence continues at coordinate 1,030 of NZ_JBHSHC010000014.1, read as the reverse complement.
CTCTTTATCCCTTGTGGTCGCCAGTAACCCCAATATCGCTAATTTTTCCCGTACCGCGTTATATTGATCATAATCGATACCGAATTCATTCATTATCGCTTGGAAATCCATAGCCTGAAGTCCTATGTTGTAAAGACTATAGTACATTTTTAGTACCGCAATATCGACCAATCTTAGATTCCGCATGGTGTCGTAATAGGTTAATACAAAATCTTCTTGTAAATCCTCCAACGAGAATAGATTTAGCATTCCATTGACGATATATCCGATCTTTTCTTCTTGTACCTCATCCACTACGTAATCCATCACGATGCCGAGATACTTATCTTTAATTGAACCTAGGGGTTTTGTTTCCAACCTGGAAAGTCGTTGATTAAACTCCGCTTCTTTTTTCTTTACTTCCAGCATGAATTTCTCTATGTTCCGTTCAATTCGTTTCTGTTTATATGAGAAATAAACTGTGGTTACACCGGGTAAAAATGTACCCACTACAGATTCTGAAAGCAGTTCTCCAATTATTGAAGCTGTTCCTTCCCCTCCCACATCAAAAATATCTCTAATTCTTTTTGAAAACCCTTTCTGTTTCTGATCCTGGTTTTGGCTCATACAATCTCCATCCTTATTAAAGTTTCTGAATCAGACTTCACTAAGGTTAAAAATCCCACTTACTTTTCCCTGGATACTCGATCTCCACACTCCGATCGGCTATGACTTACATTCTTTGTACGCCTAATGTATTGAGACTTTCGTAATCTTCTCGATTAATTTCCGGGTTCTCGGTATGTTTGGATTAGCGATGACCAAAGCATCTTTCTCTGTTGTGAAAAAACGGTCAAGACAGATCAATGTCATGACCGTTCCCTTTTTGGTTTCTACTTCCCTCTGTAAGTGGTAAACCAAGCAGGCCGCTTTTTTGTCGACCTACCACCATTCTTGGCAAATGTAAAGTGAATACCGCGACCTCTTAAGCCCCGTAATCAAGTTGGACAACCTCCGAAATAAGAGCGATACTATACGTAGGAGGATTGAT
>NZ_JBHSHC010000013.1:0-51184 GCF_042652925.1 Effusibacillus consociatus | reverse complement strand
ATTGACCGCACGGATGCGGTTGCTCTTAGCGGGGCTACCATCAATAATTAGACTCAAACGAGCCAAACTAGTTTTCCTAGCTCCCTACACGATTCAGTTTTCAAAGAACGACTTGGCGCTTTAGCGCCTTAGCGTTACTTGTGCCCTTGCGGTGCAAAGAACGACTTAGATCAGGATGATCCACTCCAGGTTATCGCCATGAATGACGATTTTCTTAGTGGAGATCCTCTCATTTTCCACGAAAGCGACTCCACTATATTAACACATCCAAATTACCATTTCAACTGGTAATTTTTAGATCAGGATGATCTATCCCGCGTGTCACCATGGACGGTGACGTTCTTAGCCGGGTGTCCTCTTGTTGTTCTTTCCTTCGCTCTCTCGCGAGGCGACAAAAGTTATACTATCACGAACCGGACTGGAGACTCAACTTAATAGGCAGAACAAAAAACGACAAAACACTTCAAGTTTCCCGTTTTGAAATCATTTATCTCACTTTTTCTCCGCCTAATCCCTGCTTCGGCTTAAACTTCAATTCACCCGCATAGTTGTTTTTTTTCCGTACATCCTACTAAAGAATCTAGAAAAATGAGGTGACCGTCCGATGGACATCCCCAGATGGAGGATTGCCTTGGCAGTGTTATCTTTAACGACACTGTTGAGCAATCCCCATGCTGTTGCTGAAGCGCCTAGTGCCGTACACGCAGCAGCGACCTTATCTCCCGTTCGTTCTTTTTTTACTTATGAAGTTCAACCAGGAGATACACTTTGGAAAATCGTCCAACGCTTTCAAGTGGATCTGGATCAGCTTACAGAAATAAACCCTGATGGCAATCTAAAAAAGCTTGGACACGGCACAAAATTAAGCATTCCCGGAAAGCCGGCAGTCGCTACAACCCAGCCCGTGCTTGCCCCTCAAAAGCAAGTCGTCTACAGCCGATCAGGTCAACCTCTCCGGTATAGCCGGGCGTTGAACTGCAAACTGACGGCCTATACAGCAGGACCGGAATCTACCGGAAAGCATCCCGGCGATCCGGGCTACGGAATCACCTATTCCGGGAAACAGGCCGCTGAAGGACGAACCATCGCAGTAGACCCTGCGCTGATTCCTCTTGGCAGCAAAGTATATATAGAAGGGATCGGATTTCGAACCGCGGAGGACACCGGAGGCGCCATTAAAGGAGAACATATCGACGTATTCTTCAACGATATACGAACCGCAGTTGAATTTGGAGTCCAAAAAGGCATCGCCGTCTACATCTTGGAGTGACGGCGATAAAGAAAACTTGGCTCCGCCAAGATTCTGGCGCAGGTGGAGCCTTAGTTGCCCTTATGTCGATAGGACAAAATTTATAATTTCCTATCGACCAAAAGAAAGTGGCATGGTTATTTCCAACCGTGCCACTTTAGTTATGAAAGAACCGGTTTCAACTGCTTGCAGACGTATAAAACCGCAAAGCACGTTTCCAAAACCAACGGCTTAGAAGAAACGTGACCCACGCTATCACGATTGAGATCCCGACATGGCCGAATTCCAATTTTCCAATTAACGAAGCTGCCGGGAAAGTTGTGAGCACTGCAACAGGAAACACATAGGTAAGCAGAAAGCGCAACCAGTCCCGGTAGAGTTGAACCGGATACCGCCCCGTCTCAAACAGAGAAGAAAACAGAAACGAGATATTCTCCACCTTCACAAACCAGAAAGAAAGCGTCATGACCCCCATCCACAGGGAATACAGCGTCACAACCGACGCAAGCATCAGCAGCATAAACAAAAGTACGTCGTCAAACTCCAACCGAATTCCGGCCCCATATACCCCAAAGGCCACGATCGCCAACCCCATCAGGATATCAAAAAACTTCCAGATTCCAATGTGACGAAACGATATGAAAAATTGGCTGTCAACCGGCTTGGTTAAGATGAAATCAAGTGTCCCTTTGCGGATGTGCTGCACAATGCGGCCAATATTAGGCCGCAGCACCATGTCCACAAAACCTTGTAACGCATTAAAAACTCCCAACAAGATCAACACTTCATAGAAACCCCATCCACCAAGGCTTTTCGTTTGATAAAAAAAGACCTGCACCGTTAACACAGCCATGGCTACTCCGAACAGAGTCATCAAAAGATTCGATACAAAGTGGGAACGGTATTCCATTTCCTCTACCAACGCGGCCCGGAGAAACTCACGAAGAATCCTCAAGTGACGCATTACACCGGACATCCCATCAACCTCCTGCAGCCCCGTATTTCTTCAAACCCCTCCGCCATAATCCTGCATACATCAGCAAGCAGAGAACCAACCATACACTCTGAAACATAAATCCGCGTACGACATCGATTTCCGACCAGGGACGGGTTAACAAATCGACCGGAAATCCGAGCATCCAATAAAAGGGGCTGATCTCAGCAATCGTCCGGACGAACGGCGGCAGCAAAGCCAAGGGAGCTATCAACCCGCGCAGAAAGTATCCGATACCGTCTATCAATGTGAAAAGAGCCACTGAACGGTTGGTCCAAAAAGCCAGCAATCCAATGCAGTAACCGAATAAATAACGAATCGCTGCAGCAAACACAACCGAGATAATGGCGCCGCCCCACTGCAGTCCCGTCAGTTCCAGCCGGATCACCGGCAAAAAGATCCATGAAATTCCCCACGCCAAGACCATAAGAACCAAATAGAACAGTTTATAGACCAGATTCTCCGCAATCCGCCAGTGAATGGGGTTAAAGGGACGAACCAAGTAGGATGAAAACGTACCTTCCCGAATCTGCGCATCCAACTCCCAGACATCCCACGAAATGGTCAATCGCATGACAAACATAGCGGCTAAAAAGTAACGGATAAAATCAGCCTGCCCGTATCCGCCCACCGTCCCTTCGCCTGAAACAGCCAACCAGACGGCAAGCGTCACCAGCGGCGTTACAAAAGAACCGAACATGTAAAAGAAAGTTTCGCCCCGGTATTCCACCAGAATTAACCAGGCCACCCGCATTAATTGACTGTACTTATGAAAGAGCCGCTGCATCCGAATCCCTCTCAAACGCCCGCGAGATAACATCTTCCATAGACGGGTCTTCGATTGTGAAGTCCACTATCGGAAGCATCGCCAGAATTCCGGCAGAGCGTGAAGAAACTTCCTCACGCGGCACACGCAACGAGACCCTGGGATATTCGGAGGACAAAATTTCGCCGTGCATCGATAATTCTTCAGATGACACCGGATGTTTCAATACCAGGTTCGCTACCTTATAGGGTGCAAATCGCTCGACCAGCGCATCCAATTCCCCATCATACAAAATTTGCCCCCGATTGATGATAATAACACGCTTACAGAGAGCGACCACGTCCGCCATGTAATGACTCGTCAACAGAATTGTCGCTTTGTACTTCTCATTGTATTCCTTAATAAACCGGCGAATCGACTCCTGCATATTCACATCCAGCCCGATCGTCGGTTCATCCAAAAACAGAATCTGCGGACGGTGAATCAAAGAGGCAGCCAGCTCACATTTCATTCGCTCCCCCAAAGACAACTGCCGTACGGGCTTGCGAAGTACCGGTTCCAGCTCCAATAGCTCAATTAGGCCGTCTAGAGTCTGCCGGAATTCCTCATCGGGGATCTCATAGACCGCCTGGTTCACCAAAAAAGTCTCCATAGGCGGCAAATCCCATATCAATTGCGATTTCTGTCCCATCACAAGTGAAAACTTTCTTTTAAATGAAGTCTCGTGTTTAAACGGAACATGTCCCGCCACCTCAACCGTACCCGATGTTGGGTACAGCAGCCCGGTCAACACCTTCATGGTCGTAGTTTTCCCGGCCCCGTTGGGTCCCAAGAATCCAACAATCTCGCCGGGTTCGATATGAAAAGAGATATCCTCAATCGCTTTTACCAAACGGTATTGCCTCCGGAACAAGCTTTGCACCGCCCCGCGAAAACCTGCTTCCCGTTCATGCACTCTGAAAAATTTGCTCAACTGCTCAACGCGGATCCCTTCCGTCATGCCTAGCTCCCCAATTGTACGTAGTCGGCCACATAGTTCCGGAAAGCTGCAAACTCCAGCTTATGAGTCTGTATCATGAAGAACAATCGATCGATATCCCGTTCCAAATAATCATGGGCAAGCACACGCCGGAATTTTACGGCTTCCATGAACGACTGGGCAAATTCCTTCGGGAACATATTCTCTTCTGCAAGAACCTGCACAATATCTTCGTAAGAACTGGGATCCCGCATAATCAATGCATCAATAATCAGATTTCCCACATCGGTAACGCATTCAAGGGCAATATGGAAAGCGCGTTCTCCAGCCGCCTGCAGGATTCCGTCAGCACAGAAATCTTCGCGTGACGTGTCAGCCACTTTTTCCAAAATCTCGACACAGCGATTCATCTCCGTAAAATACTGCCGAATCTGCTGCCTATGTTGATCGGTAATGAACATCTTCTCTCGTCCTTTCCATCATGCTTCCTCTATTGTACATATTTCGTACCCAATTTTACCATCCCCGATGCGGTATCCCATGGAGGTTTTGGGGTGATAGTAATTCTGTAACAATTGTACAAGGGGTGAGGAGAGCACTTGTTGAATCTGCCAAACACTTTGACAATCGCCCGTCTCTTCTTGATTCCTGTCTATCTTTTTGTTTTCTTTTCCGATTTTGAATCCAAGAGTCTGCTGGCGTTTGCAGTTCTCTTTCTGGCTGGACTTACGGATATAGCCGATGGATACTTCGCCCGAAAGTACAAGTTAAGTACTGAACTGGGAGTCATACTTGACCCATTGGCTGACAAAATGTTTATGATTTCGGTCCTTGGCTCCTTTATTATCTCCGGGACGATCAGTTGGTGGGCTGCCGGCAGTGTAGTGGTCCGTGATTTGAGCATGATTATCGGTTCGGCGGTGTCACAAGTTCGGATGGGAAAGATTCTGCCGGCGAATATGTACGGAAAATTAACGACGCTGCTGTTTTATGTTTCCTTTTTCTTGCTTATTTTGGAATCCCCTATCGGACAACTGTTCTTGTGGTGCATCATCTTGTTTTCCTTTGTAACCAGTACGTTTTATCTTGCGGAATATAAGAAAATGAGCCGCCTGCAGCATGAAATTTAAAACTGGTGGATTCGTCAGAAAGGCGGGATGAAAACTGCATGGAATTATCACCGAAATGGTACCATTGGTTCGTCCGTCCCAAATGGGTGACCCACAGATATATCCATAATGTCATTCAGGATTATTTTGATTTTAACGGAAAAACGGTTATCGATTTCGGCTGCGGGGTAGGATCCAACAGCTCAATGTTTGCCCCGGCTTCTTATCTCGGATTGGATTGTGATTCACAAAGGATCTCCTATGCACAGCGGTTATACCCCGATTATAGTTTTCAAGTGTTTGACAGGAACCGTGTGCCTGTTGCAGACAATTCGGTGGATTATATCCTGATCGTGGCAGTCTTGCATCACATCCCCTCTGAGGAACTGCATGCTTATCTGCAAGAGTTTCGCAGAATATTAAAACCTTATGGAAAAATCATTGTCATGGAACCGTGTTTGGATCTCAATTCTCCGGTGTCGAACTGGTTTATGACATTTTTTGACAAAGGTCATTATATTCGAAACGAAGATGATTATATGAAGTTATTCCTCCGAAATGAATATCAAATCAACAGGCTGAAACAGTTTAAGAAGCTTCTTTTATACAATGAACTGTTTTTTTCTGCCGTTCCCAAATAATCATATTCATTGATTGACCCTGTTTAAAAATGGGTGTTACAATGAGAGACAATAGACTGGTACAGTAGAGTGAAACTGGCCGCCATCCACCCATAGTCACATCGTCGACAGACTCTTTGTCACTATGAGGTAGAGCGGTTTTTGTTTTTGAGTCAACGAAACGGTTGAGTAAGAACCGAATTGCAGTAAAACGAATAGGAGCAGCTTGCATGTCAACAAATCAACGGTTTCAATTGCACATGATTACAGATGGAATGAAACAAGCGGAGGAACTGCGTGTAATCGTCGCTAAAGCACTCCACGGGGGTGTGGATGCGATTCAACTCCGTTACAAATCGGCTCCGGCACTCGATATCTATTTGTTGGGAGAGATTCTAAAACCGGCCATTGACCGGTCTGGAGCCAATCTGCTCATCAATGACCGGGTGGACGTCGCACTCGCCTTAAATGCGAACGGCGTCCATCTTGCGGGAAAAAGCCTGCCCGTAGATGCCGCAAGAAAAGCAACCGGTCCCAATATGCTTCTGGGGTGTTCCGTTCATTCTGTGGATGAAGCGAAACGTGCGGAAGAACTGGGGGCTGGTTATATAACGTATGGCCATATTTTCACCACGAATTCGAAGCCGGGGTTGCCTCCCCGCGGTGTGGAAGGACTCCAGGAGGTCGTGGATGCCGTCTCCATTCCTGTTTTGGCTATCGGCGGCATAACGGCTGAGAACATCGATCAGGTGTTGGCGACAGGTTGTGCGGGTATCGCGGTGATTGGAGCCATTTCCCTGGACCGGGATCCGGAGGCTGCAGCGCGTCTGCTGCGGGAAAAGATGGATAGAAGTCCACATAAACCGCGCTTCTGCCTGCCGCGAGGATGAATGTTACGGTGAGGGGGAATACGGGAATGCAAGGGTACGATGTTTGTATTGTTGGCGGCGGAATCATTGGATGCTCGATCGCGTATAACTTGGCGAAAAGAGGGCTGCGCTCTGTCGTGATTGAGAAAAACGCGCTTGGCAGTGAGTCCACACAGGCGGGTGCAGGAATGCTTGGTGCACAGGTCGAGATGGAGAAACCGGGTGCTCTCTTCGATCTCGGGATACTTAGCCGGGCACTTTTCAGAGACCTCCAGCAGGAATTGAAAGAGCTATCCGGTGTAGATATCGAACTGCAAACTTCGGGCATACTCCGGCTGGCGGTGTCGGAAGAGGATCGTCGCAGTCTGCTTGATCGACGAGAATGGCAAAGTGCTGCGGGCCAAAAAACCGAGTGGCTGGAAGATGACGACCTGCGTAAAGAGGTCGGCGACTTGTTTGGCTCTACATATGGCGCCCTTTTTCTGCCGAAGGATCACCAAATCCGCGCCATGGCGTTTCTGAGAGCCCTAGTTTCTGCTGCCGGGAGACTTGGAACCGTTTTTCTAGAACACACAGAACTGATTGGATTTGTGCGGAAAGGCGATCGGATTGTCGGTATCGAAACCAACAATGGGCCGTTTGCAGCGGATGCGGCGGTGATTGCCGCCGGGGCTTGGAGTGGGATAGTAGGGAAAATGGCAGGACTCGAATTGCCGGTCTTCCCCGTCAAAGGACAGTCAATTCTGGCGGATTTTCCGACACCGGTTACGCCATTCACCGTCTTTACTCATGGAACCTACATGGTACCGAAAGTCACTGGTCATCTTTATATCGGTGCTACTATGGAAATGGCCGGATTTGATAAAACTGCAACGCTGCAGGGATTGAATCGATTGCTGTCTGATGCGGCCCGTATTATGCCATCGGTTGGAAAACTCGGCTGGAGCGGGAATCTGGTTGGACTGCGGCCAGGATCGCAGGATGGCCTGCCATTTTTGGGGCAGGTGCCGGGGCTGGACGGACTTTATGTGGCATCGGGACATTTCCGCAACGGTCTGCTGCTTTCACCTATCACCGGTGTTGTAATGGCTGAACTGATTACCAGCTGCACTCCTCGTGTGGATTTGTCGCCTTTTCGTGTTAGCCGTTTGTGGTGATAAGGGATTTCAGCCGATCCGGATAATTTGTGATGATGCCATCGACTCCCATCTGCAGGATCCTTTTCATCGAGAAGGCTCTGTTTACTGTCCATGTATTAATTTGAAAACCAAGTTTATGAAACTGTTCCACTTTTTCTTTTGTTACCAATCGGTAGCTTGGGTGGACCGCATCGCCACCCAGTGACTGCAGATACTCAAATAGATTTGCCGGCTCCCGATCGTAGAGGGTTCCTGTCCGAATATGGGGAGCCAATTTTTTTATTCTTCGAACGGATTCATGGTTGAAAGAAGACACGATTACTTTCTTACTATCACAGTAACTGTCAATCAGAGAAACGACTTTTTCTTCCAGTCCGGGGTAAGGCACCTCGGAGTTCTTGAGTTCGATATTCAGATACATTCCATTAAATTCCGCGAGTACCTCTTCAAGCGAAGGTATCTTTTCCCCCTTCCACCGTTTTCCTTTCCAGCTTCCTGCATCTGCCGATTGGATCCCATTCCATGTATACGTGGACACTTGTCCACGTTTATCCGTGGTCCGGTCCATTTTTTCGTCATGAATTACAACGGGAATCCCATCTTTTGTAAGCTGTACATCGAACTCCAGTCCATGACACCCCATTTCTTGAGCCAATCGAAATGCCGAAATAGTGTTCTCCGGCGCATAAGCAGAGGCTCCACGATGTCCGTAAATCAATGGATTCATAATTAACAACTCCAATCTTTTTTAATCAATAAAATTTTAACGAAATGTGAAATTTCCCTTTCAGATAGTCGTGTATTGGAGTATAATAATAACGAAAGGGGACTTGGATTAATGGATTAGTCCAATTGCTCTTTGGCAGTACCAATATGGGGGGTGAAGTTGATGCCGTTTCCGATTGTCCGTAAAAACGGAATTCCGTTATATGTACAAGTAAAAGAAGCAGTAATGGCGGAAATTAAAAGTGGACAATGGAAAGCGGGCGACAAGCTGCCCACCGAGCGTGAACTCTCCGAGAAATTAAAGGTTAGCCGGAACACGGTCAGCCAAGCCTATCAAGAGTTGGAAGCAGAAGGTGTTTTAACCTCGGTTCAAGGCCGGGGCACATTTGTGTGCGATCGCGATGATGCGGTTTTAATCGAGAACCGCAAAGACCTTTTGCATAAAATTATTGATATTGCGATGGAAGAGGGTTTGCAGCTTGGATTTACGATCGACGAATTTGTCGAGATGACCGAATTGAGAGCCAAGGAAAAGAAAGAGTTTCTTAACAATGTACAGGTTGTATTTATTGAATGCAACCGGGAACAGGTTGATTTCTTTGCCAAAAAGCTTCAGTTTGGATCCGGAGTTACCATTACGCCGCTTGTGTTGGATGAGTTTCGACTGAAAACGGAAGAATACCTTCCTACAGTACTTTCCTCTGACCTTGTCGTCACCACTTTCTTCCATTATGAAGAAGTGAAAGAGCTGGTCCAAAACCGCAATCAGGTTTTGGCAATTGCTTTGGATCCACAGCTCGAAACGATCGTGAAGATCGCTCGGGTTCCACACGGAAAACGGGTAGGTCTCGTCTGTCGTTCCGACAATTTTGCAAGCAAGGTTCTCCTCGCCTTGAAAAATGCGGGTCTCGATATGACCATTAACGTGTCCACCAGAATGAACCTGGAAGAACTTGCTTCATTTGTCTCGACACATGATGTATTGATCGTTTCACCCGGACGCCGCCGTGATGTTGAATCTTTACTTAACCGCAGGCAGGAAATCATTGAGTTTGTTTACAAACCGGATGTCGCTTCCATTAACTTGTTGCGCGCTGCTTTGATAGATATTCGACGCCAATAACAGTGCGATACAGATTACGGTGAAAGCGTTGTCCAAGGTTTTGTATATAGGCGCACTGCGCCACTATTAGTCATTAGGGAGTGTACAGGATGCTAGAACAACTTTCATGGAAGGTTGGAGGGCAACAAGGGGAAGGGATTGACTCCACGGGTGAAATCTTTGCCACCGCTCTCAACCGTAACGGGTACTTTGTTTACGGGTACCGCCACTTTTCATCCCGGATCAAAGGCGGTCATACAAACTACAAGATCCGTGTAAGCACGAAACCGCGTCCAGCGAACGCTGACAATCTGGACATCTTAATTGCTTTCGACCAGGAAACAATCGATTTTAATGCCCATGAGCTTCGTCCGGGCGGTGTCATTATTGCCGATGAGAAATTCAAACCGGTTGCACCTGAAGGACTGGACGTGCGTTTCTTTATCGTTCCTTTAACCAAATTTGCCGAGGAAGCCGGTTCTGCAATCATGAAAAACATGGTGGCCCTGGGTGCTTCTGCCTGTGTACTCGGTCTTCCTGCATCTACATTTGAAAGCTTGATCTCCGACATGTTCCTTCGGAAGGGACAAAAAGTCGTGGATTCCAATATGACAGCGATCCAAAAAGGGATCGAATTTATGAAAGAAAACGGCGGAGAGATCGCAGAATTCCGCCTTCAGCCGGGCGACGGCAAACAGCGCCTGTTCATGATGGGAAATGACGCGATCGGACTCGGAGCATTGGCTGCCGGTGCGCGCCTCATGCCTGCTTACCCGATTACTCCTGCATCCGATGTGATGGAATACTTGATCAAGAAGTTCCCGAAAGTTGGCGGACACGTAATCCAAACAGAAGATGAAATCGCTGCGATCACGATGACAATCGGTGCCAGTTACGGCGGTGTTCGCTCGCTGACTGCGACTTCCGGTCCGGGACTTGCGCTCATGATGGAAGCGATCGGTCTTGCCGGCATGACAGAAACTCCGGCCGTAATCATTGACACTCAGCGCGGCGGTCCGTCTACCGGTATGCCGACCAAACATGAGCAATCTGACATGTATGCAGTGCTGTTCGGTACACACGGTGAAATTCCAAAGATTGTACTTGCTCCTGCTACAGCGGAAGAATGTTTCTATATGACGGTTGACGCATTTAACTATGCTGATCAGTACCAGCTGCCGGTTATACTGATCACTGACCTTGCTCTGTCACTCGCAAAGCAATCAGTAGAGCCTCTTGAGTACGACAAGGTCACAATCAACCGCGGTAAGTTGGCAACTCCTGAACAACTTGCAGCAGTTGAACCCGGAAAGCTGTTCAAGCGTTACGAGTTCACCGAAGACAACATTTCACCGCGGGTATTCCCTGGACAAAAAGGCGGAATTCACCACGTAACCGGTGTCGAACATACTGAAGTTGGACGCCCAACCGAAGATGCGGCAATCCGGATCAAGATGATGGATAAACGCCTCAACAAAGTTCAAGGTGAACTGCCGAATTCTGTATCCTATACTGGTTCTGACAATCCGGATCTGCTGGTAATCGGAATCGGATCCACAATCGGTGTTATCGATGAAGCTTTGGAACGTCTCGCAGCGGAAGGCATGAGTGTTGGCCACGCTCAAGTTCGAGTGCTGTCCCCATTCCCAACCGAAACGCTTCAAAAATATGTTGATAAAGCGAAAAAAGTGCTGGTTGTTGAGAACAACGCCACCGGCCAGTTGAAGAACCTGATGCAGTTCTTTGGTGTTAAGGGAGAATTCCACTCACAGCTTAAATATGACGGAAACCCTTATCTGCCGCATGAAATTTACTCCCATTGTAAGGAGCTGTTCTAAGATGGCAACAGTTAAAGATTTCCGAAATGAAGTCCGTCCGAATTGGTGCCCTGGCTGTGGAGACTTCTCCGTACAGGCAGCCATCCAGCGTGCACTTGCCAATACAGGTAAAGAGCCTGAAGAAGTTGCAGTAATCTCCGGTATCGGATGCTCCGGCCGTATCTCCGGTTACATTAACTCTTACGGTCTGCACGGCATTCACGGGCGTTCACTTCCAATTGCGCAAGGTGTTAAGCTTGCAAATCGCAATTTGACTGTCATCGCGTCCGGCGGGGACGGAGACGGCTTCGGTATCGGTTTGAATCACTTTATGCATGCGGTTCGCCGGAATATGGACATTACCTATATCGTGATGGACAATCAGATTTACGGTTTGACCAAAGGTCAAACTTCTCCGACTTCGGCTCACGGGTTCAAAAACAAAACAACCCCGGAAGGGAACATCGAGCATGCATTGACTCCAACCCAAGTGGCGCTTGGAGCCGGCATCTCCTTCCTGGCACAGGGATTCTCAACTGATATTAACCAGTTGACCCATTTGATCGAAGAAGCAATTAACTACAAAGGATTTTCACTTGTGAACGTATTCTCCCCTTGCGTAACGTTCAACAAGATCAATACCTACGACTGGTTTAAAGAAAATATTGTCAACCTTGACAATGACCCGAACTATGATTCTTCCAACCGTGCAGCGGCAATGGCAAAGGTTGTGGAAACAAACGGTCTTTGCACCGGCCTCATCTTCAAAGAAGACCGCGTTGCTTACGAGGAACTCATTCCGGGTTACAAGCCGGAACCGCTTGTCAATCAGGACATTGCGCTCGACCGCGCCCTGTTTGATCAGTGCCTGAAAGAGTTTGCTTAATATCTAAGAAAAGCTTCCTCAAAGTATCGCGCTATCCTCAAGGGTATGCTTCGATTGAAGCTTTTCTTAATAAAAAACGGACCCCTGCTCCCAGCAAAGGAAGCAGGGGTTCTTGCTTCATTTTTTATCGGTTAACCAAGTCTGGTTCCAACATATTCCTCCAGCATCCGGACTTTTACTTCAACTCGCGTGATTTTGCCGCCCACGATGTCAGCGAGACTGTCCAGCATACGCTCCATGTTTTTTTGGCCTTCTTTTAGTTCTGTGACATCGGATTTAAGTTGTCCGATGTTCGCTTTCATTTCTTTCATATCCGTTTCCATCGACACCAGTTTCTCAAAAATCTTTTGCGACAAATCATTTTCCACAGGGCGACATCCTTTCAAATATTTTCAACTCTAGCGTATCACAAAGAGAATATGCGAACGAGTGTTTGTTTTCACTTAACCTTCCCTCTTGCAATCACTTGCCATCGGTCCCTGAGTCCTCTATCGTCCACTACAATCAATTCATCCGCCAGGTTGACTACCGGACAGGCGTGATTTGGGATGATTTCGAGCAAATCCCCAACCTGAATCGGGTCAGCCGGTGAAACTTTCACCACTCCATGCTCTTCCGACAACCGCTCGATTTCCGCAGCAGGATAGTCCACAATCAAACCGTATCCCGAGACTCCTTCCACTCCGTGAGCACCCCGATCCAGTGCCAGTGTTTTCGCACCAGCATCAGTCACAATTCGATCAGGAGCCGGACGGCTTACGACTTGGGTCAATATGCGGAGTGCACAACGCTCCATCGGCACCACCCCCAACCGGACTTGGGTCATGTCATAAAACACATAATTCCCGGGTCGGATTTCAGTGACTCCCGGTACGGATCCTGAGATTTTAACCGTAGGCGTAGAACCAACTGAAATCTCGGAAACCTGAAGCCCTGCCTGATTGAGAAGTGCCGCTGTGTCTAACAGACTCCTAGCTTCGTCCCGTGCGATTTTTTCAAGCAAATGGGGTTCAGAAGCCCCGTAAGCGTGTCCGGCATGAGTCAGCAATCCGATCAACCGGATCCCCGGCAAATCGGCTATCCGCCTTGTGAAGTCGGCTGCTTCCTGCCCGGGCTTTTTCCCGCATCGCTGCAGCCCGCTGTCCACTTTCACGTAGACATCGATTCGTCTGTTCTGACTCGCAAAAAAACTGGAAAGAGCCTGGGCCCCCTCGAGAGAATCAATGATCGTCGAAACCTGAATTTGTTCGGCAAGAGCCAGTAGCCTCTTCAGTTTTGAGTGTCCGATGATCGGATAGGCAATCAGAATGTTCGCGCATCCTCGGATTGCCATTTCTTCCGCTTCCCCGATTTTTGCGACGGTTATTCCTATGGCTCCCCGTTCTCTTTGAAGTTGTGTGATCTCTGCCGTTTTGTGTGTCTTCGCATGGGGCCTCAATTTAACCCGGCTGGCTTCGGCAAATTCCGCCATATCATCGAGATTCGCGATCAACTTGCCATAGTGCACCAGCACCATGGGAGTATCTGCCGAATCCGTTTTCCAGAACCGTTCCATCCATCTTCCCCCGATATCCGTCATTTTGAATAAGGGTGATCCAACTCGCGAATTCGTTCCATCACATAGGGATACACGCTGTCCCGAAGAATGGGAGAATATGTGGCGTCGTTTCGGATCTCATCCGGACTGGGCGACTGGTCACAGATTCGAACATCCTCAGTCTCAAAATCGGCAGGCAAAGGGTGCAGGCGTGCCACACGCGCAATATAGATCGATTTGATCATCGTTTTACGCTCTTCGGTTATTACATACTGCCCGATCCATTCGATGGCATCGATTTCCCCCCCTGTTTCTTCAAAGGTCTCCCGGATGGCCGCCAGAACGGGCAATTCATTTACTTCAATCGTCCCGCCTGGAACTTCCCAGCCGCGAGTTCGATGTTTTGTAAGCAGCAGTTTCCCTTGATAGAAAGGGATCACGAGGACATATCCCGCCGGTTGCAAATTCGCCGGATCGAACGACAAGGTCACTTGACCTCCGTAAGCCCCCGGAAATTGAAAGGTAGTAGGCTTTCCAGAAGTCATTCCGCCACCTCCCCGGCTTCCAGCCGGCAGGAGATTGTTTTGGCTGCTGCCATACCTTGTGCGGCCGACCCTGCAATACTCGAAAACAGTGGACGTGTACAGAGATCCCCTACGGCAAAGATATTGCGCACACTTGTTTCACCAACCTCATTCACCCGTACATACCCGTCTTCATCCAACTGCACTTGACCTTTCAAAAGATCACTGTTAGGGGCGACACCAATCCTCACAAACACAGCGTCCACAGGAATTTCTTGCAAAGTCCCCTGGGTGTTCGCCACAATCGATTCTACGCATTGCTTGCCTACAATCTTCTGCACAACTGAATTTGTCTGCACATTGATCCTTGGATGCTTCAAAACGGGATCTAAGAACTCTTTTCTTGCACGAAATCGTTCATTGCGATGAATCAAAATGACATTCGCTCCATTCTCAGCAAGCAGGAGAGCCCCTTCTGCGGCACGGTCTCCGCCCCCGATCACCGCCACATTTTTTCCGCTGAATTTTTCTTTGTCGCGAGAGGCTGAATAGACTTCATTCCGCGCAATCATCTCCGATTCGCCGGGAATTTCAAGCCTCCTGTCCCGTGATCCGAGTGCAAGAATGAAAGCTTTGGCCCGGTATTCGCTATCCTCCGTAATCAATCGTTTCTCGTGCAAGCGCAATTCCCTTACCTCAACACCACATTCGTACAGGCTGCCTGCTTCTTTCACATGGGAAAGAAAGCGTTTCTGCAGCTCTTTGCCATTGGGTGCCGGAATCCCTAAGTAATCGATAATCGGATTGTTAATGCCCCGCAGTTGGCCGCCCAGTTCATCGCTTCGTTCCAGCAAAATCGCATGCAAGCCTAACCGGTGGCACCAAATCAGAGCCGAGAGTCCGCCGGGCCCGCCTCCGACAATCACTACATCATACATCCGCACCTCTCCCATCACTTGAGCCCACCGAATGCCAAAAAAGAATCAACTTTCTCCTCAAATTCCAGCCAGCCGGATACACGCAGACAAGAGACATCCCGGTTATAGGGGTAATCCATTGCCACAGCCACCCTTCCGCTATCGAGGAATGCCTGCAGATTGTGAGGCGCATCGTCAAACAGGAGATCCCCGCAGATCATGTTTTTCCGGTGAGCAAAAATCAAATTTTCCCGTCCGATGAATGGCAGATATTGCGCCACCCACTCTTCTTTTTCCCGGTAAGCAAAAACTGATGGGGATGCTGTTACAATCAGGATATCAAACCGTTTTGACAGCCTTTCGAGAACCTCAATCGCATGCGGCACCGGTTTTAAAACGGAAAAGAGACCGGGCTCGTTCAGATAATCATAGATTTTTGTCCCGCATTCCGGCTTAACGTAAGATTTCGCATCCCAACGAACCACCCGTTCCACCGTCAAATCATCCGCAAAATCCCGGTTGTAGCGCCCGTACCACTCGCTCATCAAATCCACAATCACAGAGTCCATATCCATACAGAGTACTTTTTTCAAAATCAATTCCCCTTCTCTTGTATCAGGACTTTACAATCTTCTCCCAGCCCCTGCGGCAAATAAAGTGTCAGCATCTTTTGCAATTCAAAATCGGCCCGCAGATCCCGAAACGCCAAGCGCTGCAGTTCCGTTACCTTTTCAAGAAATCCGAGTTTCTCCAAGAACTCCGATTGAGTGACAAAACGAATCGTCTTGACCCCTTTGTTCGCCCCTTCTCGCTGCAAATAACTGAAATCCACATCGGCTGTAATGTCCTGTTCCCCGACTCGTTCGTAGGGGTTGGAGCCAAGCGTTTGCTTGTAATAACATCGAATGCCGCCTGAACGAACAGACTTCCAGTAGACTGCCGGGGAAAGATCCCCATAATCGACCGTTAGGATATACCCGCGCTGCAGCGCATCTGCCATATCCATAATGACCTTGCCCGCCAGTGGACAGACCTCCAACCGGTCCCTTTCTTCCAATTGGGACCGCACGCCTTCGTCAAGAATATCGGCCAATCTGGCATCCGACAGCGGGCCGGTGATTTCTTCAAAAATCCACCCCTCCTCCGTTTCACGAAGGGTCACATATCGCTCCTGCAGGTGCCCGTTCTCCATAATTAATCGATGTACCGGGAGGGCGTCAAACAGTTCGTTGCTCAAAATCACACCGGTCAAAGAACCATAGCCCGGCACCTCCTGCAAAGCGGAGTGCCAAGAAATACGCCCGCCACTAACTTCTTTCGTAGTTTCTCTTTGGGTCTCCCGCAAAACCGGGCTTTGCTCAACAATTGCATATTCTAATTCAACGCCGGTTGTTCCAAGTCTTCCCCATTCAGTTAACAGGTCGCTAGCCAGGGCACCGGTTCCTGCCCCCATTTCAACAACCGTAAATGCAGCCGGAGAACCAAGCCTCTGCCAGAATTCAAAGATCTGTCGGGCAACGCACTGTCCAAAAATCGGATGAACCATTGGCGATGTATAGAAATCACCGCGCTCCCCAATTGTCATGTTCTCTCGATTGTAGTATCCCAATGTCGGATGGTAAAGGACTTCATCCATATATTCGGCAAACGAAATCCGCCCGTTTGAAGACCTGATTTTCGCCGCGACCACCTTATGTAACTCATTCATAATTCCACCTCAAATCTGCCTGCCGCCGCAGAGAACAACAGCCACTCGCCTTTATTGTACCAGAGATGCTACAATATGGGGGAATCAACGGGAAGGAGTCGAATCGCAATGTCTGAAAAAAACACCTGGCACACAGTTGAACTCCCTGAAGGGGCGGAACTCTTAAAGAAAGAACTCTATGACTACAACAGCGAAAAAGGCCGGTATCAAATCGAGCTGTTTGAAACCATTCAGGGAAAATTTTTCGCCATTGGCACCGATAAAGATCCTGATGCCAAGATGATTATCTACGGCAGCAACGTGGTTCCCGACAAATTGATGGCAATCCAAACCGTCATTGAAAAAATCGAACGGGAAGGTGCCTGGTGTGACTAAGGCAAAAAAACGGCCACCGCACCGCGGTGACTAAATATTGTCATCGTAATCATACCGGAATCCGTCCTGCTGTGCCTCTGTTCTCTCTTGCCCGACCGTCGGTTCAAGGTCCTGCCACGTCGCCGGGATCGCCTGTTTTGCAGCGCGGCGGATTTCTTCCTCCAAACTTGGGACAGGTGGTTCTTCAGGCTGGTTTTGACGCTCCATAAGCATTCCCCCTTTCAGTGTGCAGCTTCTCAATCAACGCGCTGCGGATCGTCAGGATAGCTTGCCGGTCTGTTTTGTCCTTCTTCCCTTTCAGCCCTTTGTTCCGCAACCTCTGTCATGGAAGCGGTTTGATCGGCCGTCTCGCCGCCGATATTTGCCCGAATAGATGTTTTGATCATGGCAGCTTGGATCGCTTCATCCGCTGTATCCTCAACCTCACTTAACGTTTCTTCAATCAGTTCCGGCTGGTTGTCCACCATATCCCCGCACCCCCTAGGTGAAGTATTTCCGAGTCACTTCCAGGCTTGATAAAACAACAGCGCCCATACACTCCCGAGCATTGCTCCGACCAGTACCTCAATCGGTTGGTGTCCCAGCATTTCCTTTAACCGTTTATGTTTGCGCCGGTAGTCGCGGAGAGTTTTCCCTTTGTATTCTTCCTCGATATGCTTGTCAAAATCCGCCTCCAGCTGATTCAGTGCCATTGCTGTTTCTCCCGCGTGTCTGCGTACGCCCATCGCATCGTACATTACAATGAGCCCGAGAATCGCTGCAATAGCGAACAATGGAGATCCAAATCCTTGTGTCAAACCAACACTGACAGCCAGGCAGGATACAGCAGCCGAATGGGAGCTCGGCATTCCACCGGTATTGATCAGCTGCCTCAGATCCCATTTTCCATGTGTCAAAAAAAAGATCGGTACCTTCACCAGTTGAGCAACCGCGGTAGCGAGCAGCGAGGCAATGAACGGAAAATTCAATAAGATGGTTCTCATGGTTCCCTCCTGAAACAATGGTTATAGTATGCGCCAAAAAAAGAAAAAACCTTCTCGGGCGGCACCCAAGAAGGTTTCGGCTTGCATTATTTCAGAATGGATGCCAATGTTTTATCATCCAACTTCTTGATGACAGAGACAAGCAGTTTCGCAGCATTATCAAAATCGTCACGGTGCATAATTGCGGCATGGCTGTGAATATAGCGGGTCGGAAATCCGATCACGAGCGACGGCACTCCTTTGCCGTACAAATGGACTTTTCCCGCATCGGTGCCGCCGCCTGGCATAGATTCAAACTGTACCGGAATCCCTTCTTCTTCGGCGGTGTCCAACACAAGATCCAACAGCTTTTTGTGGGGGACCATCGAGTAGTCATAAAGCACAATCAACGGTCCCTTCCCTAACTTGCTGTTCGGCATCACTTCTTCCGACATGCCGGGTGTGTCACCTGCGATCCCAACATCCAGCGCAAAAAAGATATCCGGTTCTACAACGTGAGGCAGAGTTGTCGCCCCTCGCAATCCAACCTCTTCCTGTACAGTTGCTCCGCTGTACACGGTGTTCGGGTGCTGCACCTCTTGCAACTGATGGAGCACTTCCACCGCCAATGCGCAGCCGGCCCGATTGTCAAGGGCTTTTCCCATCATGAATTTCTCGTTGTTCATCAATGTAAACGGGCAAATGGGGAGAATCTGGTCACCGGGACGGACGCCGAAATCTCTGGCTTCCTCCGCACTTGAGGCACCGATGTCAATAAACATCTCCTTGATTTGCACCACTTTATTTCTTTCTTCCGGCGGTAAAATGTGAGGCGGTTTGGATCCGATAACCCCCATAATGTCCCCTTTGCGAGTTTTTATTACCACACGCTGCGCCAGCATAACCTGCGACCACCAACCGCCAAGCGGCTGAAACTTGATATACCCCTTGGAGTTGATATGAGTCACCATTAACGCAATCTCGTCGAGGTGTCCTGCCAGCATGATCTTCGGACCACCCTGGGAACCGGTTTTCTTTGCGATAATGCTGCCTAAGTTATCGGACAGGATTTCTTCGGATACAGGTTCCAAATAACCCCGCATCAGCTCCCGAACTTCATCTTCCTGTCCCGGTGCGCCCGCTGCTTCGGTCAATTCTTTAAACATAGTTGTAACTCTGTCCACATGCAGCCCCCCTTGTATATGTAAAAATATCCAGTTTTAATTGTAGTATAAACAACTAAAAAAGTATACCAATCCCATCTCTCTTAGAATATGCAGAAAAAGGGCGACCCATGAGGTCGCCGTCAAATTGTTTGCATATGGGTGCTATTCTGCTCCACCACGAAATAATCGGCTGTCCCGGCTTGCCGGTGGGGTTCATCATAGAAGACCACAACCGTACTCCTTTCTTCTCCGGTTTGCATTGTTTCCGGGTGGAGAACCGCTTTCGCAACATCACAGTGCAGCGTTAGAATAAAGGCGTTTTTCCGCAACAAATGGGACGGCACGTTCGCAAGAACGGGAATGTTGGCTTTCCGCCACTCCTCATCCTGCAGAACGCGGTAGGTTTCCTCCACCTTCTTGTCGTCTTGCTCCTGCCGGATCCAATCCGGCCATTGACGGGATCGTTCGTGCAGTGCGATGTCCAGCTTTAGCAATTCCACAATTACACCAAGGTTCTGCGCATTTTTCGATTTCAAGAAGTTATAGAGGTGTTCATACAAAGCTTTCAGGCGGTGTCCGATTTTAAACAGACCGTTAGCTTCCCAGTAGTCGGCAAACTCTTGAAAGAAGTCAAAAGGAGTCTCAAACTCCCCGGCAATAATATAGGGCAGTGAAACATTAAACTTGCGGGAATTGCCGTAGCGTTCCAGAATATCTTCCACGCCTTTTAAGCGGAGAACATCTTCGTAAGACAGCACATTGTTATAGAAAATCTCGTACGGAGGCTCATCGTTCCACACATATCCGTGTTCAGCAGCCCGAATCTTGACCCCAACCCCTTTCAACATCTTGAGAAAGCCGAGTTGAAGCTCGTCAGGTTTGAGAGCATACACGTCATTAAACGTCTGGCGAAATGACATGTAATCCTCTTCCGGAAGACCTGCGATCAAATCCAGGTGCTGATGGATTTTGCCGCCTTGCCTGATTTTTGTCACCGTGTTCGACAGCTTCTCGAAATTCTGTCTGCGCTGCACCAATTCATTTGTCAGGTCATTCGTCGACTGAACCCCGATTTCAAATTGAAACAACCCTTTTGGGGCATGTTCATTCAAGAAATCAACCACATCCGGTTTCAGAATGTCGGCTGTAATTTCAAAGTGAAAGGTCGTATCCTTCCGATTGTCGATCAAAAATTGGAATACCTCCAATGCATAGCGTTTATGAATATTAAAGGTACGATCCACGAATTTGATCTGCCGAACACCGGCATCAATTAAAGCCTTAAGGTCTTTCTTGACACGGTCCAAATCAAAATAGCGAACCCCGTCCTCAATCGAAGAAAGACAGTACTGACATTTGAACGGACAGCCGCGCGAACATTCAAAGTAGACGATCCGGTTTTCCAATTCCTCAAACCTGTGTTGATAAGGGGACGGTATCACATTCAGGTCGGCCAGCAGCGGCCTTGGCGGATTTTCCCAGATCAAGTCCCCATCACGATACGTAACGCCCCGGATTCCCTCGACTCCTTGCCCCTCCGATAGAGCCTGCAGGAGTTCAAGAAATGTCTGCTCCCCTTCTCCAACCACTACAAAATCGATATAGGGGTGCTGTTCCATAAACTGCTTGGTCTCGTAGGTGACTTCAGGTCCACCGAGAACAATCTTGGTGTCAGGAAGAACTTTTTTCAACCGTTTGATCACCGAAATAGTCTCGGAAATGTTCCAAATATAGCATGAGAAGCCGATGAGATCCGGCTTTTGTTTATAAATGTCGGCCGCGACCTTCTCGGCCAAATCGTTGATCGTGTACTCAACCAGGCGAATCCCCGGAAAATGCGGTTCTGAAAAACTCCGCAAATAGCGGAGAGCCAGTGAAGAGTGGACATATTTCGCATTCAACGTCGTAAGCAGAATTTTCATTCGTGTCCCCCCTTAATGAGTCTTGTACCAGTATAGTACAGATTTAATTTATTTTCACGGGCACCCGCCGTACATTATTAGGATTGTGCCCCATATTTTATAACAGAAGTTGTGTAAGGGGGGAACCATGATGGTTACCGTAAAACCGATTGAAATTGAAGGGCATACCGTAATCGGCGTTCATGTAGAACTGCCCAAGACGAACTTAATCGCGATCAAAACGGATAAAGGATATATCATGTGCGGAGCCTTGGATGTTGCACTCCTGAACGAAAAATTGGCCGATCGGGAAATCATTGCCGGACGTGCAGTAGGCGTTCGAAGCTTGGATGATTTGTTGAATTTACCGCTTGAATCGGTAACAGCGAAAGCGGAAGAACTGGGAATCGTACCGGGGATGACCGGTCGGGAAGCGCTCCTGAAAATGCTGTAAAGAATTAAAGGAGCCGCCACACGGTGGCAGCTCCTGTTCTTTGTTTGTCTACCATTGATTGTGGAGGCAGCCACCCTACTCCAACAAGTCCGGTTGGAGACGAACGATCTTATCCCACAAGGGTTGGAAGCTAAACCACCCCGCCAGCTCCGAGCCGACCTGAGTTCGTGTCAATTCGGCATTTGATTCTTCGATCAAAACAGGTTTGCCGGCCGCTTCTGCCATCAACTGCGCTTGACAGGACCGTTCCATCGTAATAAACCACCACGCGGCCTCATCCACACTCCGCCCTACAGTCAACAATCCATGATTTCGTAAGATCACCGCTTTATGATTCCCTAGTGCAGCGGCGATCCTCCGACCTTCTTCCGACTCCAGAACCACCCCGGTATAATCGTCAAAAAGGGCATGGTCCTTGTGGAAAGCGCATGCATCCTGCGTGATCGGATCCAGTAAACGACCAAGTGCCGACCAGGTCTTTCCGTATACGGAATGGGCGTGAGCGGCAGCGATCACATCAGGTCTTGCGGTATGAACCTGCGAATGAATCGCAAATGCTGCCCCGTTAACCGGTCGATTCCCGTCCACCACCTCTCCCCGATCATTCACGAGAATCAGATCGGATACCCGGATTTGGCTAAAATGCATACCAAACGGGTTCACCCAGAAATGGTCTGTCAGTTCCGGGTCTCTTGCAGTGATGTGACCCGCCACCCCTTCATCGAATCCAAACAATGAAAACAGACGAAAAGCGGCGGCCAAGCGCTCCTTGCGGTGACGGCGTTCTTCTTCAGGACTCTGAAAAGAAGGCGGTTGCGGCACAATCAACTTGGTTTGCATTTGTATCCCCCTTTTGAACTGCATAAATCTACCAAAATCGTATGTGCAGGTGGACCCCATTGTCAAGAATAAAAGCCCACCTCAGCAATTTGTCCCTCTTAATTTTTTAGAAGCAATTTTTGCAATCACCAGATCGGCGGTAAATAGCGCAAGAAACGGCATTAGGGGTACGGAATAGCGTTCATGTGCCAAATAAATCATGTGTAATAGAGTGAAATATCCGCATAAAACCATAACCGCCACAGCCCCTCGATTTTTAACGGAAAACCACATACCTATAAAGCCTAGTACAACAAGCAGAAGATGATAGCTCCATACAAGCGCTTTTGGAATTGATAAAATGGGTAACCAATAAAAAGGCTCCCCCCAAAACTTGGAGAATTTCCCGATTGTATACCATTTCAGATAAAACCAAAACGAATTTTGAAATCCCTCCTTAATTCTTTGTTTCGCCCATTTTGAATCAAATTCGTCGTTCTCCCAGAGGTTCTCGGTCTTATGCCACGTACGCTGTTCCTCGATTGAGGGCAAATGATAGGGAAATGTACCCAGCAGCAACGGATTTCCCCCGGATTTCGTTAGAGGAATAAACTGCCCGCCCGAGACATGGTAGTTACGGACCCACCAGGGGGAAAGACAAAGTATCAGCACAAACGCTGTCACAACACCTATCTTCACCAATTTCGCCCAAGGAATTTGTCTCCAGTAAAGAAGCAGCAAGAAGAATAACCCTGGCCATAACGCTATCGTCGGGCGGATATAAACAGTTAACACCCAAACCAATCCAAACAAAACACCCCATTTGTATGAGGGTGTTTCCATAGCTCGTATTGCGACATAAACAAGCAACATCAGTACAAAGACGAACATCGACTCAGTCAAAATCAAATTCGATACCAGCCACAAAGGTGGATAAAAGGTAGACAAAATTACTGCCAGCAATGCAGCTTTTTCAGAAAACATTCGTTTCCCGATCAGAAACAGAAAATACAATCCTGCTATGACCATAACCGCTTGGAGAATTCGAATCGTTTGTTCCAAAACGAACCCGTTTCCAATGAATTTCATCAGGATTGCAATAAAGGCGGGAAAACCGGGCGTAATGAACACTGTCGGTCGGTTCGGATCGTTATAGGTAAACATTCCGGTTTCCAACCAAATCTGAGCGGTTTTCAAGTATTCACGATCATCTGATTGCAAGTTATACATCTCTCCACTGGTCAGTACAAGTCCGATTTTCACAACTAGGCTAAGTCCAAGGATAAAATAGAGCCAGCATTTCACAAACATATTGTGGATTCCCACCTCATTGGTTAAGTAGAAAACGGCCTCTGCGGGAGGCCGTTTCGATGTGGTCGTTTAGTGACTCATCTCTTCAAGACGGATGGAACGTGTATGAGCAGTATGGCTCCAAGTCTTGTTCTTTTTAGTGAAGAACGCAATTACGGTTATCGGGAACCAGGTAATCAAGAAGATCGGATAAAAAATCAGTCCAAGATATGCACGCCATGGGGCTCTCTCAAGAATCATGGCGAGAGGTAACTGTCCATAGATCAAAATGCTCACGACTGTCCAGAATTCGGTAGGGAACAATTTCTCTTGGATATCCGTGACTGCCCACCAAGACGGCATAACAAGCTGCAAATACAGGATGATCGAGATAAGAAGGATCATCAACAGACGCATCGGTTGGAATAAATAAAGCGCTGCATCGAGCATTGCCAAATTTCGAGTCTTAATGCTCTTCACAAGGAGCGGCCATAAGTACCGGGAAGCACAATCAAAGTGTCCCTGCATCCAGCGCATACGCTGTTTCCAAGAAGCTTTCAACGTATTCGGCTTCTCATCATACACGATCGCATCATGCGCCCATGTCGGATAAATGCCGCGTTCAACGCATCGAGCAGTGAATTCTACGTCCTCTGTTAATGAATGGGCACCCCAGCCCATTTCTTTTAATAACGGAGTGTCAATACAGATACCTGTACCGCCGAGTGCGTTGGCAAGCCCCAAATTATACCGCGGCAGCTGCCACATCCGATTTGTAAAGTAATACGAAATCGCATACGAAATGGAAATCCAGGAGTCATAAGGATTCTTTGTATCCAGATACCCTTGAATCACCCGGGCTCCCTTCAGCAGTTTCTCGTTCATATGACTGAGGAAATCCGTAGCAGCCAAGTTATCTGCATCGAACATAACAATTGCGTCATACTGCTTTTCTCGTTCCCACAATCGTTCCAACATCCACTCAATAGCGTATCCTTTCCCGCGCTTGGTGTCATCAAAACGTTCGCAGGCAATAGCCCCCGCTCTACGTACGATCTCAGCTGTGTTGTCTGTACAGTTATCACAAATGACGTATATATCATACAACTCATTTGGATAATCCATTTTTTTCAAATTATCGATCAGAGGCTCAATCACTTCTGCCTCATTATGAGCAGCCACAATCACCGCAAATGTCTTTTGTGGGGAATTTTGAATGGTCTCTTTTTTATGGCGCAGCCCAAACAAAGCCAAGATCGCTAGGTAAGCACTCGTGCCACCTATAAGAACTTGGATCGCAATGAATAAACCATCCGCAAGAGTTCCCAGAATACTCATAAGAATTTCCCTCGCTTTAAAATGAGATCGGTATTCAGGTTGCGTGTCTCTAAATACCTTCGCATAGCTCCCCTTCTTTATGGGGTCCCTCAACGTCTTACACGTCAATCTACTATATCATGTACGCAAGTAAAGGAACAAGTAGAATGAATGCCTGAATTTATTCGGAAAAAGCGTTTTTCAGCGAATACCGGCGCTCCATTCTTTGATAGGAGAAAAACATAACGATAGCGGCCAGGGATATGCCGGCACCCGCAAAATACGGGAATGTAATTCCCATTTTATACAAAAATCCGCCGACCACCGGCCCCGCAATCCGGCCCAACGAGTCCATCGAACCGATCAGCCCCATCGAACTTCCCTGTCCTGCCTCCGTCTTTCTCGAAACCAACGCCGAAACGGCCGGACGAATCATGCCGTTCCCCATTCCGAATATCGTTAAATAAATCGCTGCCGTGGCAAACGAATTTACCTGCGTAATCAACAGAAATCCAATCAAGGAGACGACCAAACCGATTTGAATCACTCTGGCTTCCCCAAACGCTTTTGTCAAACGTCCGATAAGTCCCCCTTGAACAATCGCTCCGGCAATTCCCATAATCATGAAAATCATGGCCATATCAAACTCATTTGCACCAAATACATCCAAAGCATAATAAGCAAAAGTCGCTTCCAGGCCAGCCAGGGACAGAGTGACGACAAATTGCATGATGTACAGATAGGACAGCGGCGGTTTGAAGGCGGTCCAGGCTTTTTCCTTCTTTTCCGCGTTAGCTTTGCGCTGTTCTGCCGAAACAGACTCCTTCAATATTAGAGCTGCAAAGAGAAAATTGGCCACTACCAGTCCGCCGGCGATCCAGAACGGTACCGCGCTCCCGAATTTCGAGAACGTTCCTCCAATGGCCGGACCAAAGATAAACCCAAGACCGGCAGCCGCACCCACCATGCCCATCCCCTTCGCTCGGGTTTCGGGAGTTGTGATATCAGCGACATACGCCATGACAGTCGGCAACGCTGCGGCAGATAGAGCGCCAGCGAGGATTCGGGTTGCAAACAGTTGCCAAAGCTCGTCTGCCATGGCAAACAAGAAGTAGGACACCGCAAATCCTGCCAAGCCGATCAACAGTACGGGTTTCCGGCCGATACGGTCTGACACACCGCCCCAAACAGGAGCAAACAGAAAGTTCATGACCGAATATACAGCCATCAAATACCCCAGCGTGACCGAATCAGCACCAAAACTCTTCGCGTAATAAGGCAACACCGGAATGATAATGCCAAAACCTAACATGACCATAAACATTATTGCGAATAATACAAGAAATACTCGCTTCATTTTAAAGTTGGCCTCCACTTCCTGTGACAAACTAAATGATCAATCCGTGCTGCACAAGCTTTGCAGCTTTTTTACTATCGGGGCAAATTCTCCATCCAGCGTGATCTTGTCTTTCGGATAATACAACCTGTATTTGATTTCCGGCACAAGGGAGCGGATCAAGTTGGACATTTCATGAATCTCTTGGAGCTTCCCCTGTTCATCCAGAACTCGGATTCCTTCTTTATAGAGAAAACCAGCCGTGGCGATCTCTTGATAAATCAAGTAATATTCGGGATCCAAGCCCCGCGTGGAGAACATGTCCCGTAACGTGGAAAGGGTCTCCTCAGACAGTTTATCACAAGCAATCGATGCATACAGTCTCCGATCCAAAAATCTGCTGGCAAGATCGGACAAAATCGGATCCTCCTCGTCCCTCCAACGCTGAAACGCATGAATCATTACGGGTTCATCGATCCGCAAATATTCAGCCACGAGGATGTCCGTTTCCTCTCTCGAAAAGAAAGGCAGCAGTTCAACCGGGTGAAACCGGAGGCGGTTCTCGTGAAACAGCGTTTTTGCCCGCAGCATCACGGAGCGAAGCAGAAGATCACTGCCGATCGTCTTGTGGTGAAGATATACTTGAGTATACATGAAATAACGGGCGAGGATATACTGTTCCAAAGTATGAATTCCTGAACTCTTTATTACAATATCGTTTTGGAACGGACGCATTACCCGAATTAACCGTTCCAATTCATATTGACCGTAGATCACTCCCGTGTGCAGTGCATCTCGCAGCAGATAGTCCATTCGATCCACATCCAATTGACTCGAAATAATTCGGACAACCAGCGGGAAACTGTCTTCTTTCCCGATCACTCCCGCCACATCACGGGGAAAATCGGCATCGACTGCACTCAGAATTCGGTTGATCTCTTCATCTTCCAATAAAATTCGGCGAGTCCACGTTTCATGATGGGTTTGGAAAGCCCCTTCAAACGCATGCGAGAACGGACCGTGTCCGATATCATGAAGCAAAGCGGCGCAAAGAGCCAATTTGCTTACTCGTTCTTCTTTCGGCCAATCGTGATTTCTTCGAAAATGGGACAGCAGTTTTCGCATTGTCTCATACGTGCCAAGCGAATGGGTTAAACGACTGTGTTCGGCGCCATGAAATACCAAATACGAAGTTCCTAACTGTTTAATGCGGCGCAGTCTTTGAAAAGCTTTTGTATTAATCAAATTCCAAATCATCGGATCTTGTATGTATACCCAATCATGAATCGGATCTTTCAAAACTTTTTCCTCAGGGAACCATTGAACGGACATGTACTTACCTCCTTAGCCCATCCTCAAAAGATTACCATATTTTTTTTGAAAAAGCTTATTTGGAGAGAATGGTTCTCACATTGGGACACTATGGTATAATAGTGAATGGTATCTTTTTTAACTAACGGACCCAAAGGAGTTCAGCATATGAAGGACAAACACGCACAATTTCTGTCATTGTTTGAGCGGCTTACACCGGATCAACAAGAGGATATTATACAAATCATGAAAACATGGAACGAAATGCCTTCCCTGACGAAGACAGCTCCAGCGGGAGAAAAACCGGTTACCGCCATATCCCAACATCCGGAATTGTCAAATGAATGGCGTTGTTTGAATGCGCTGAAGAAAGTTGTGGAGGAGCATTATACACCGCATGTTGAGTTGGCATACATTGCTTTTCACCCTGATTTGGACAGTGTCTCGACCGCGAAAACCCGGGACGCCGCAAAGAAAATGTATGTACTGGAAGCTTCATACGAACTGAAGTCGATTTTTGAGCAGGATCCCAACTCCGATCTGCTCGATAAAGAAATTCTACAGACTTTGCAAAAATATTTGCAACTGTAAGTTGCACGCCCGATTGAAAAAGCCTATGGATCTCTCCATAGGCTTTTTTGCATTATGAGCAGGATCCCGGTTTGCCGGCATCATTTGCAGTCCGGAAGGAGCTTCCGCAACCGCAAGACTGAGTGGCATTCGGATTGCTGATCTTAAAACCGGCTCCCATCAGGGAATCCACATAATCCACTTCGGCACCTTGCAAATACTGAGCGCTCGTTGGGTCGATCACCACTTTGATTCCATTTTCCGTAAATACGCTATCTTCGCCTTTGGCACGATCCAGTGCCATTCCATATGAGAAGCCGCTTCAGCCGCCGGATTTGACGAAAATCCGGAGAGCCATGTCTTCCCCTTTGTCAACCAGCAAAGACTTGACTTTACTTGCTGCTGTTTCAGTCAAAGTTACCACAGTTCTCTCCCCTTTCCACTGTAACTTAGAACTATTTTAACATAGTCCTGCAAATTAACATAGTCCTGACATTTTCATCATATCACTCTGCTTCCATATTTTGAACAAACTGCAGAACTTCTTCCACGTGGCCTTTTACTTTGACTTTTGGGTACACATGTCGTACAATTCCATCCTTGTCGATCACGAATGTGGTTCTTTCGATTCCCATATACTTCTTGCCGTACATGCTTTTCTCCACCCAAACCCCATACGCTTCCGCCAGGTTGTGCTCTTCATCAGACAACAGGAGAAACGGCAGTTCATATTTGGCGATAAACTTTTCATGCGATTTGATAGAATCGGGACTCGCCCCAAGAATTACTGTGTCAGCATCTTCAAAACCTTGAAGATGTGCCTTGAAATCCAAGGCTTCATTGGTTCAGCCCGGTGTAGCGTCTTTCGGGTAAAAATACAACACAATGTTCTTGCCTCTGAAATCGGAGACAGCTACTTCTTTCCCGTTTGTTGCCGGCACCGCGATGTTTGGTGCAGCTTGTCCCATTTCAATTTTCCCCATTTCCTCTCCTCCTGTCTGTTTCTTAGTATGTCCTACTCTTTAAACCGGTAATGGTTTGGATAGTCCAATGACAGAAAATACTTGGCCGCCCGGGTCCGCAATCCCTCAACTGCCGGTTCCTGTTCCACCCTGGCAAAATTGGCCTGCAGCTGTTCCTTAAGTACATGTATCGACTCGGGTAAAGCTGTGGTTGGGTTGATATTCAGCAATCTGGAAAATGCCTGTTCCCTCAATCCCCCAAAACATAAATCGCACATCACATGATGTTCTTCCACCCGTCCTTGACATTTGCAGCAAGCGGCAGCTTTCGATTCCATTGCACTCCATCCTTTCACCAACAAATTATACCAAAAATGCAGGAGAAGGAATTTCGATTTCGCGAGTCGAAATATTCAAACAAAACATTTTCTGCCGTTATAACATCACCGTCGGATATGAACACTATCTTCAAGCGGGGAGGGGTTTGGTATGAATCTGTGGTTCATGGTTTTGCTGGGCGTGCAATTGCTCCTTATTATCGGATTGTTGGCTTATTTCATCAGTACAGAATCATGGGACGAGGATATCAAACATTCGGTGCTGGAAGAAGACGAGACCGATCCGGAAGTGGTTCCGAATCCATATCGAAAGGTGTGGCAGGATTATTTATCTTCCCGATAAGTATCACCCCACAAAGTGACGTGAAGCGTTGCAGCAACACCGAGTACTTTGCGGGGACCCCGAAAATAAACATAGAATCCGAGTACCCGTAAGCCAGTCCCCGCGTATGCGGGGATTCCTTTCATTCTCCATGCGGCCCGGATTCCACCCCGAACCGTTCTTCGATAAACAGGTCGTCAAAGGGAGATTCCCCCGAAAGCTCACGAACCCATGACAAAAAGTGTTCTTCTTCCACATGGATATATTCTTCCGTCTCTCTCAAAGTGCATCCCCCTTTTCTTGAAATCGTCTACGGTTTAGGATGTTCTTTCTTTCAGCATCTCATCCTGAAGACCCGTATCTGTCACAATCCTCTCTTCCATAACCGCTTGTGTCAGAATCCCGACTGCCCCAAATACCATCAATCCGGCGGCGGCAAGCACTCCGGAATCGTTTAGCAGAAAAACGGAAGTGCCGCCTACGAGGAAGCATGGCGCAATGGAACCGGAGGTAGTACCTTCCGGCAATCCCCGAAACAGATTGGGACGAAGCAGATCCAACATCAGAAGCATCAAAACTGCCAAAAACAGCTTCCCCCACACCGACACATCCAGCAGCCACCAATTCATAGCCCATTTTCGAATCGCCATCTGTTTGAATTCGCCAAATTCCCCTCCCAAAAGCAGGGTCACGGCACGGCCAATATGGGTTTGATCAGCCGGAGATACCGCAGCATTCAGAACCGACATTCCGCCGAGTGCCAGTAAAGTTCCCCCAAACACCCACATCCATCTGTTCTTGAAAATTGGAACTCGGGCTTCCGTCACCACTACGTACAGGTAGGTAAGAGCCGCGGCCAGTGCTCCCCCCGCATTTGTGCCAAACTGGGGAGCTGCAAGAAGATACGTCATGGCGGCAAATCCTATTCCCCCGAGTATCCTTACCCGGTTCAGATGATGAGGGTACTGCTTTTGCAGCAAAAAGTATACAAGCAGGGAAGCTCCTAATCCGATACCCATATATTCATTCCCAATCCCGTAAAATCGGGCACCGCCCAACAGATCGTATCCCATTGCCGAGAACTTCATCAAACGTCCTTGCCTGAGCATGTCGAACAGGATAAGGCCAACCGCAACACTCGAAATTGCCAACAATCTCGTCCTCAGTGTCCTTAGGAAAGCAAGGCAGGTCCAAGTGAGAGCGAGCAGCAAAATCAATTTTATGACCATCTCCCTTGGCGGGGAGAATCCCAAGAGCGGGTAGACAAGATAAACAGCTGGCAGTGCTAAAAATCCGGTCAACGAATGATCCACCCATCGGGGCTTCCGGAGATTCAACAACCGGAACCCTGCCGCGGTAATGAGCAGGAAGATCATGATGCAGACATACCCTTTTACCAGGTAAGGTCTGAACTCATTCAATAAAGTGAGGTTTTGAATTTGATTCCGCAGAAAAAGTTGGGAGGGAATTTCAGATGGTATGGAACCGATTCCCTGTCCAAGCCCCCCCTTGATGTACGGCGACAGTCCGAGATGGGACAGCACAGTGGGAGCTATGTCAAAAGTCGTGACGATCCCTTCATGCCGGGTAGAATTGGAGGCGAGTAAAGAGTTTGGCTCAACCCCTCCACCATCCATCAAAACGACTCCCGCCGGTTGGTATCCAATCCCTCCCTCCGCAAACGACACAGGATTCGCAACAATCAAAAGGTGATTCCTGTCTGTCACGTTCAACAGCTTTCCAATAAAACGGTCGAGCTCCGTGAGCTCATTCATATACTCCTTTTGAAGCTGAACAGTTGACATCGCATTTCGCTTCGCCGTTAGACTCATCAGTTTTGCGGGCTCTACAATCAGGAAATTGGTGTGTTCACTGAGCGATAGGTACTCGTTGTACAACTGGTTGTAATCGGTTGTTTGGCCGATGGTCGCAACCCGTCCCCCGGATTCGGTGATTGCATCGAGCAAAGCGGACGAATCGGCAGTTCCTCTGCCGCCGGATTTTACCGCAAGGTATCCGGTTTCATCATTTCCCCGAAACGGCAGGGTCATATTGGCAGCTCCCCCCGACTGCATCATCTGAAACAAATGCGGGGTTCTATCGGGAGATATCGTTTCCCAGCTGAGACCCGGTGCGATCACTAAAATCGCCTGGTTCTCATCAAAACTCAGCGCAGACGCCGGGGCAGCCTGGAACAAACAAAAAAATGCCAGCAACGCGCTCACTGCAATTCCTACACTTCTTTTCATTCATGGAACCTCCTGACAGACAAAACCTCATTGTATACACGAATTGTGTCTTGAATCATTTGATCGATCGAAAAGTATTCCTGCACTCTTCGTTTCCCCGCATCCCCCAATGCCAACTTGCGTTCCTCATCACAAAGCAGCTCTTGTATATACTGGCAAAGCATGACAGGGCTTTGCGCAGGGATTAAAGCACCACACTCATTTATTCCTATCCTTGAGGCTCCGATCACTTCCGGCAGGCCACCGACATTCGTTGCAATTACAGCTACCCCTTCGCGCATGGCCTCTAACACCGCCAACCCGAAACCTTCCCGATGGGAACTCTGTACGTAAAGATCAAATCCCGGGATCAATTGAGAAGCTTCCTCTACAGATCCCAACCAGCGAATCCGGGCTGCAAGATCGGAACAAAGCTCCTGTAACTCCTCTTTCTGCGGGCCATCACCGATAATTACGAGATAGGCCTCGTGCCCGAGATTGGTTAGCATCCGAAAAGCAAGCAGAAGATCCGCAACCCCTTTTTCCGGGATAAGACGAGCAATCGTACCGATCACAGCGACATTCTGCGGGACTTTCATCAAGTTTCGGGCTTCCGTTCGGCTGATCCGCTGTTTTGTGGGCGCCAGACCATTGTATACGATAGAGATTTTATCCGTACGCCGAACAATCTGCTGCTGCAATTGCTCAGCCAATGCATTAGAAACAGCGATGTAACGATCTGTCTGGCTTGAGAGCTTTCTTTCGATCGTAACGAATGTCGATCGCAGAATACGATTTGCGGGTTGGATAAAATTATGCACCGTGCAGATCAGGCGAGGCTTTCGCTTTGCCAATGCGGCTGCCGTTCTCCCGATCAGGGCCGATTTTGCTCCATGCATATGAAGGATGTCAATTGGATGTCTTTCAAGCTGCTGCCGAAGAGCGATGACAGATCGCATGTCCTCCCAGGGTTTTACACCGTCTTTCACTTCCAAAGCGATCTTGTGAACCCGCGAAGGCAATTGGCAAAATAACGCAGACTCTTCGGGGCATGCTACGATCGGCTCAATCTGATCGTGCGGCATCCCCCAGATAAGTTGTTTTACATGCTCCCGCATGCCTCCATCAGCCGGTCGAACGACATGCATGACTCGGATCGGCATCTGCTAATCACCTCGGACGCACCTTTTATCCAGTTAGAATACCCTTGCCTGTGGAAAATATTTCATTCACTGCTTTTCGGAGGCAATAAAAAAAGGCCTGCATGGGCAGACCCCAATATCCGGATTCGAGTTATTTCCCGAGAATCCGCACTTGAACGTTTTGAACTCCAAAATTCTTCAGGCTTTGTGCATCTGCATTGATATAAATATCAATTCGATTTCCGCGAACCGCCCCGCCAATGTCTTCAGCGACAGCCATGAAACCATTGGCCGGAAGATTCGGATGCTGGTAGCCTGAAACCCATACTCGTGTTCCCAGTGGAATCACTTTTGGATCCACTGCGATTACTCCTTGTCTTACAGTCGTCCCCGTATAAGTCTTGCCACCATATTTCCAGTTAATGTTGGCTGGACCATAAGCGGTGGCTTTCATTGTTAAAGACCCGGATCCGGTGGAAGAGGTTTGTTTGGGTGGAACGGACGCTTTCGGTTCGGACATTCCGCTGCGGCTCGCCAGAACCGGAGCGACTTGCGTCGGCTGCTGACCCGAGTTCTCTGCAGGCTCACCATTGTCTGTTTGTTGCACCGCTTGCTGTGATTCCGTTGTTGGTTGCCGGTTGTCGGCCTCGGCTTTGGCAGCACTTGATTCAGCGGGTTGGGCTTGACTGTTCCAGGCTCCATTCACCGTGAAACCGCTCACGAGCAATGCAGATACGATAAGGGCACCCAGTGATCCCTTTTTCCAAGGAAATTTCATATTCAATTTCGACACTCCTTCCAAGCCTCCGAAGTTAGCTGACGGGTTCGGGAGAAGGTTCCCGCGCGAATCCAGGGAACTTATTCCCCGCTGATCGCGATTCACCCCATTTAACCGGTTCCTCCGTACGCATGCTTTTTTTACCAAAAACCGGATGCGATTCGGCTTGCCAAATTCCCGTCTATTCTACTAGGGTTCATGAAAAGAGTCATTAGTGGATTGTTGGAAAAAAACGTCCGGAAATTCCCTCCGGACGTTAGACGACTTGTTACACGTTATACTTTGACGACTTTCACCAACTCGATGTCGGGGTCATCCGGTCCTTGAACCGGCAGGCCCGCTTTGATGTGTTCCCGAATGTAGTCAATATTCTCTTTTGTGACGATTTCACCGGGCAAAAGAATCGGAATCCCCGGCGGGTAGACCATTACCAATTCGGCAAACGTTCTTCCGACCGCCTCATCGAATGGTACCACTTCCGTCTCGGAATAAAAAGCTTCACGCGGGGACATTGCCAGTTTCGGGATCTCCGGAAGGTGAACTTGAACAATCTGTTTGCCCGCTTGGTACACATGACGTTCCGCAATTCTGCGCAGCGCTTTTAAGAGGGCATCAACTGTTTCTTTTGTATCCCCGACCGTGACGATGCACAGGATGTTATACAGGTCGGACAGTTCCACTTCAATGTTGAATTCTTCCCGCAGCACACGTTCCACATCGTGTCCGCTGATTCCCAGGTCTTTGACTGAAATCGTCAGCTTCAGAGGATCCATATCATAAATCGAAGAATTGTGCAGGATCTCTCTCCCAAAACAATAAAGTCCTTCCATCTTGTTAATCTCATCCCTTGCATATTCAGCAAGGGAAATGGCTTCCTCCAACATTTCGTGTCCGTGAATCGCCAGGTTTTTGCGTGCCGTATCAAGCGAAGCCAACAGCAAATACGAAGTGGACGTAGTCGTCAGCATGGACAAGATCGATTGGACATGATCCGGATTGACCAGACCTTCTTTTACATTCAAAACCGAACTTTGTGTCATGGAGCCACCCAGCTTGTGAACGGAGGTTGCCGCCATGTCCGCCCCGGCCTGCATAGCGGAGAGAGGCAGTTTTTCGTGAAAATGAATATGCACTCCGTGCGCCTCGTCGACCACTACAGGCACTCCCCGATCGTGAGCCAATTCGACAATCGATTTCAAGTCGCAGGAAATGCCGAAATAAGTGGGGTTAATGAGCAATACCCCCTTTGCGTCAGGGTGTTCATCAAGAGTTCGGCGAACCGTATCATAAGAAACCCCATG
Source organism: Effusibacillus consociatus (assembly GCF_042652925.1). Classification (NCBI taxonomy): domain Bacteria; kingdom Bacillati; phylum Bacillota; class Bacilli; order Caryophanales; family Alicyclobacillaceae; genus Effusibacillus; species Effusibacillus consociatus. Next base: position 15,670 of record NZ_JBHSHC010000013.1, on the reverse strand, counting down.
CGCTATCCCGAAGTTCGGATCCAGTTCCGGATGCATGAATACCGGTTCCGCTCCGGACAGAATAATAGCAGCCGAAACTGATTTATGGACGTTGCGAGGCACAAGAATTTTGTCTCCCGGTCCGACCACGGACATAATCATCGTGATGATCGCACCGGTTGTCCCTTGCACGGTAAAAAATGTATAGTCAGCGCCAAATGCTTTTGCAGCAAGCTCCTGAGCGTCCCGAATAATTCCCTTCGGACTATGGAGATCGTCAAGCGGCGCGATATTGATCAAATCAATCGAAAGTGCGTTAGATCCGACAAAATCACGGAATTCGCTCGCCATCCCGGTGCCTTTCTTGTGACCCGGAATGTGGAATTGGATCGGATCCCTTTTTGCATGTTCCAAAAGCGCTGTGAAAAGTGGTGTACGCTCTTGTTCTTTTCTGTTCATTTCAACCTCCCAACCTTTCCTAACAAACATACAGCATGTAGTATACCAAAAGCTTGTCCACTTTGGTACACAAAACATAACTCACAAACAAAACTCCCCAACAAGAGGATGAGAAAACGCAAGCGATAGAAACCGCCTGCGTTCAAGTATTGTTCAAAAATATCTTTTGGCTCCGATATATCGATCCGTATAATAAGGATTTGACAGGTACGAAATGGTTACCCCTTTTGATGAGCTCGCGTGGATGAACTGTCCGCCTCCTATGTAAATTCCCAGATGAGAGGGACCTGGTTTGTAAGTCGTGAAGAATACAAGATCCCCGACTTCCAATTGATTTTTCCCAACCGACACGCCGGCATTATACTGATCCGCAGAGACTCGCGGGAGGGTTAAACCGTTTTGGGCGAACACGTAACTGGAGAAACCCGAACAATCAAATCCTGACGGAGAATTTCCGCCCCAGCGATAAGGAACCCCTATATACTGTTGGGCGGTCGCCACAATATCAGACTGCAGCATCCTCTTCTTGAGGACTTGGAATGTATTCCGTCCGACAATCCCGTCAGCCGATAAACCATTTACTTGCTGGAAACGAATTACAGCCTCCTTCGTGATGGGACCGAAGTAACCGGTGGCCGTCGCCGAGAAATACCCCAACTCTTTCAGTTCCAATTGCAGGATCTTCACATCTTCGCCGGACATTCCCGTCTTCAACATGGTGTCACCAAAAGCCGCGTGGGCTTGTCCGGTAAATTGAAAGGAAAAAAAGATTGCACCGGCAACTAGCATACCCTTCCAGAACTTCTTGTTTTTGTCCATCTAAGGTGTCTCCTCCCTCTGTTCCCTCTATGTGGAAACGTAACCTATTTTTATTGTAAAAGGCTGAGGATCGGAAGAATAGCTGAAAATCTTGGAAAAAACAGATGGCGGAGTGTGACTGAATCACTCCGCCGTGTAACCGGTTATTTGCTACGTGGTGAACTCTTCTTCCTCATATTCCGGATCATTGTCTTGTGACCATTCCTCATCACTCTCTTCTGAAACTTCGATCTCGTGATCTTCCGACAATTCCTCACGAGTTGGCTGTGAGTATGTTAGAGCTTCCTCCTGTGGGAAATGAGGCTCTGATATCTTTTCCCCCATGGCAATCCAGTTCACGATGCCGAATAACTCGGGGCCGACGTTTCTTCGGACAATTGTAATAGTTGCCGAATTGTGGGACTGCTCTTTCACAACAGGATAGCATTCAACGTGATTTGTCATAGCTACGATTACAAAATTCGAGTCCACGAACGGTTCTTCAAAAGGGATGACGATTTCGACCGTTTCATTCCATTCGTTAAATTGGAAGGGAGCCATCCCGAATTGGTGAAGCGTGTTCTTTTTAACAGAATGAACCGGATGGAATGTCAGTTTTTCCTCCGAAATGGAGTGGTTGACCAGATGTTCTCCGGTTACTGCTCCCAACACGATCTTTTCGCCTGTGATCGCGCCGTCCGCCAAATGCTCAGTCTGTATCGTCGAGGATTTAATCTTTAGCCCGTCGATGCAGCGGTCTGCCAATTTTTCTTCCGTAATGGCTTGATCTTCCAAGTGGGAAGTTTCAATCACGCCTCTCTGGATATGGAAGCCGTTGATCGCTTTTTGTTTGACGTGTTCACCATCAATTGCGCGCGCTGAAATCTTGTCGGACGATACAGCACCGTTGGCGAGTTTGTTGTTCGTGATCGACAGGTCCTGAATCATGTTTGTGGAAACTGCATTGGCCTGAATATGTCCGGAAGATATCGCTTCCCCACTGATGTGTTCCGGATAAATTGATTTTTCCGCAATCTTGTCTCGGGTGACAACGCCCGGTGCCAGGTGGTGGTTTTTGACTGCTTGATTGGACAGTTTCCTTGAGGTTACGGAATGATCGGCCAGTTTTGAAGTACTTACGGACAGGTCGATAATCTTGTCTGTTGAGACGGATTCGGGAGCAATTTTCGAGGTCGTGATCAGGTGATCCTCCAAATGGCTTGTCATAATGATTCCGTCTGTCAAGTGTTTTCTTTCTATCGCTTGCTCCGTTATATGAACGGAACCGACGGAGCGCTTTGCCAATTTTTCAAAGGTGACAACCCCGGACCGCAAATGCCGGGAGGTTATGGCTTCATCACTGATGTGTTCCGGTTGTATCGATTTTTCGGCAATCTTGTCTTTTGTGACAACGGACGGCGCCAAGTGATGATTGTTTACCGCTTCAGCAGACAGTTTTCTTGAGGTCACGGAATGATCGGCCAGTTTTGAAGCACTGACGGACAGGTCGATAATCTTGTCTGTTGAAACGGACTCGGGCGCAATCTTTGAAGCAGTGATGAGGTGATCCGCCAAATGACTTGTCATAATGATCCCGTCTGTCAGATGCTTTCTTTCTATGGCTTGTTCCGATATATGCACGGATCCGACCGAACGCTTTGCCAATTTTTCGGAGGTAACAGCCTCTGGGTGCAAATGCCGGGTGGTTACGGCTTCATCGTGAATATGATCACTTTTTACACCCTTCAAAGCAAGATGCTCCGAATTTACTATTCCTTCCGCCAAATGTTGCTGGTTGATAGCTTTTGGTTGAATGTGGGTGGAAGCGATGCTGTTTGCGCCAATCTTAAAGGATGTGACCGCCCCATCAGCGAGCTTTGATGTAGTGACGGCTCCGTCGGCTAGTTTTTCCGAAGTGATCGCATCTTTCTTTAAATGATCGGTATTCACCGCTTCTTCCGAAATGTGCTCTCTTGTGATGCTGTTTAAAGCAATATGTTCACTGCGGACGGCTCCTGTTGCAATGTGATGTTTGTGAATGGATTTCTGCTGAAGGTGAATGGAGGAGATGCTGTTGGCGGCAATTTTATCTTCTGTTACACTAGCTTCGCGCAGTTTGCTTGTGGTTACGGCGCCGTCTGCCAATTTCGCAGTGTTGACTGCGTTATTTGACAGGTTGTTGGTTTGAATTGCCCCTGCTCTGATTTTGTCAGACGTAATCGATTGATCTTGCAGAAGCTCAGTTGTGATCGACTGCTCATGCAGGTGTTTCGTTTGAATGGAACCTTCCGCTATTTTCATTGAGTCAATCGTCTTATCCGCAAGTTTTTCGGAAGTAATGCTGTTGTCCATCAATTTGTTTCCGGAGATGGAACGGTTGAGGATTTTCTCTCCCGTTATTGAATAGTCCACAATGTGATCTTCGGTTACTGAATTGGGGGCAAGTTTATTTGAAGTGACACTGTGGTTTGCAAGCTTTGAATTATCTACCGCATAGTCTGCCAAAGCTTTTGTCCGTACGCTTCCCGGTTTGATCTTGGACGCATCAATGGCGTTGTCGGCAATCTTTTCGGTCGTCACCGCCTGGTTCATCAGATCGCTGGTGTACACGAAAGCACCGGAATCCTCATTTCGTTCTTTTAATAATGAAATTCTGGAATTTGAAGACGGAGGTGAAGTTTTTGTTTCTTTGGGCTTTACTTCGGGTTCAGCAGCTGGAACAACGGCTTCCGGTGCGTTTGGCTTCTCTTTATGAGGTTCCGCCGGAACTTGGTCAAGCTCTTCTTCGTCGTCCTCCCACTCCCAACGATCTAAAGGGTAGGGCACAACGCGCTTATTTTGTTGACCTGACCGGCTGGCACGTTTTTTTGGTGGCATTTAGTGCTTTCCTCCTTCTGATGTGCAGAAGCACGGATTTATTCACAAAATATTCATTCGCCTAACACACTGGTACAGTTTCCGGTAAAATCGTTGAACTCAAATTTTAGAGCCAATGCTTCAAGAATATCGCCACTTCTAGTTCAATGTACAATATGAGAAAATAACCTATCCCGTTCGCCCAATTTGGAACACGGAGTGTCTACATTCAAAAAAGGATGCAACCACTTACCCGGTTACATCCTTTCTGCTGAGAACTTGATGATTGAATTTTTGAGATGCCGGCCGTTGGAGCAGAAACAGTGCAGTAAGGATCAGAGCCCCTCCTGCCATTTGCCAGACCGACATTTGTTCTTGAAAGAACAGATACGCCAACAGAACCGTAAAGACTGGCTCAAAAGTTGACAGAATCGACGCTTTCGTTGCTCCGATCAATTGAAGACTGGCATTGAATAAAGTGATGGCAGCCACGGTAGACAGCAAGGCGATAGCTGCGATATAGCCAATTGCCGGAGGCAGAGGAGTCAGACCGGCAGTTCCTTTTACCAAAGACATTGCGAACAGGGCGAAGAATGCCCCCGTTACCATATAGGCAGTCAGCGTTAGTACCGGCACCTGGCTTCCCACTTGTCTCGTGACCAGAATGAAGATCGAGTAGATCAAACCGGAGCTTGCTCCCAGCAGTATACCTTTTACGCTGAGAGTACCCGTGGATAGTCCTACCAACAGTCCAATTCCGACAGTAGAAATCAGGAGAGCGAGCCCCTTTCGCATTTCCCACTTCTCTTTTCCCAGCAAAAGCGAAAAAATGGTAACAAACAAAGGATATAAATAGAGAAGAAGCGAGGTGAGGGAAGCCGAGATATAAGTCAATGCCGAGAAATAACAATAAGACATAACCGCATAACCGGCGATCCCCAGTAAAAGCGACTTGATCACGGATTCCCAGCCGATCCAAACAGGGGCCCCGCGCCAGATCACAACTACCCAGAGGGCAATCGCCGCAATTAGAAATCTCAAGGTTAGCACTGTGTCCACAGATGCATCGGATTGATAGGCAAAATTTGCAAAAATCGGCATGCATCCAAATCCCAAAGCCGAGAATAATGCAAACCAGATCCCTTTTACATTCGATGACATGGCTTACTCTCCAAAAGCCGCTTTCACCTCAGGACGAGAGTTGTTCCAAAGCTCACCGCCGCGAAATTCTTTCAAGAAATTCGCCAGCTTTTCTCTCTCCTCAAGTTCGAGCATGTCCAGTTTGATAGAGCCTTTCATCGCATCAGTCATTTTATTCACCTGGTCAGGCAGACTTTTGTATCCCAATTTTGCCTCCGCATCAATCCGAAACGGAATGGCTGCACATATGCCGTTGTACCCCATCCCGGTATCCCCTTTTTTCAGAGTAACCCAGATGACACATACCCGGCGGCCGTTTGGAATCTGGTTCGGACTGGTTGCTCCAAACTGGATTCCCCGTTCAACCCGGCTTTTCCCATGGATCGCTCCATTGTCTACAAACACAGAATCCCCGTCAATAACAACGGCTGATAAGGACGCAAAATCATCCGGCGTATCATGTCCGCTTTTCGCAGTTAGATTTAATTCCATATGAAAAACCCCCATTACATGTTTCTTTTAATTTTCGCTTCGGGTCCCTACCCTAAAAATCAATTTTAAACTTCAGAAACCCTGCCTTGCGTAAAGCTTCAAACACGATCACAACCGCCGGCCCCAGGATAAGGCCAAAGAAACCGATCAGTTGGAATCCCAAATACATACCCACTAATGCCGCCAGTGCACTGATTCCCAAACTCGAGCCAAGAATTTTCGGTTCAATGATTCGTCTCACGACCGTAATAACCCCAAACAGAATCAACAAACCGATCCCAAGGCGGGGATTGTCGGTGAGGAAATTATAAATGGCCCACGGCACCAGAAAAGAACCGGTACCAAGAATCGGTAAGATGTCAACAAGAACGATAAGCAATGCAAGCAGGGCAGCATACTTGACATTCAAGATCAGCAGTCCAACGAAAGCAAGTATGTAAGTAATTAAACTTAAGATAAACTGTGCCCGTAAAAAACCAATTGTTGCCCGGCTCAACTGTGAAAACACAAGCTGAACCTTTTCTCGCGCGGAATTCGTAAACATCCGCATGAAGCCCGCTCGAAGCCGTGGAAGATCCAGACTGATCAGAAACAATCCGATCAGATATACGATGGAAAGCACCAGCAATTTTGGAATGGCAGCCACCGCATCTACTACCCAATTCGCAAGACTCGAAGCGGAAGCCACCGCTGAAGTCTTGAGAGCATTTACCACCTGTTTAATGGAAGTGACCGTTTCAGCCGGAAGGGAGGCATAGTACGTTTGCCACATCCAGAGGTACTTCTCCATAGCTTCAAACAAGCGGGATGAAAAAGCAGGCAATTTCTTAGCCAATTCGACACCTTGTACGACCAAGGTCGTACCGAGCCAATACCCGCCAAGCCCGAACACGGCCCCAAAAAACAGAAACGAAACCGTGACGGCTGTAATCCGATTGACCTTAACGGTACGCATTAGAAACAGGACGATCGGTTCCAGCAAGATTGCCGTTAACAAGGCCAAAATGAGCGGTACGCTATACGGAATCAGGAACAGAAGCCCTGCCCCCAGTACCCCTAGGAATATCATTCTGCGAAGTGTCATCCCACTACTCCAGTTCCTTCAGTTTTTCGGGATTCCAGTCCCGAACCCCATTGTCCTCAAGAATCCCTAACGTCACATCTGTTATATCGGGATCGGCGAGGAGCTTATCCCTCACACGAAATTTAATATCATCTGCCTCCGCCAACGAAAAACCGGCACGAAGTTCAATATAACTTTCCACATGGTAAAATCGGCCTTCCTGGAGGATCCGCATTTTGTTGATATCCGTGACATCCGGATCGGACAAGATGATCCCGGCCACCTTTTCCTCCACAACGCGTGGAGCAGCCACACCTATCAACCCTACCATGTTATCGTAACCCACTTTGAACACGACTCCCAGCATTAAGAACCCGATCAGAATCGTGACAATTCCATCCAGCAGATTGAAATCGGTAAAGTGGGAGACTGTAACCCCAATTAACGCCAACAGGGCCCCAGTGGTGGCAATGACGTCTTCATAAAATACCAATCGTGTCGGCGGTGCCGCCCGTCCCACATTCCGAAAAGCAGCCGAAACAATTCCCAGCCCTTTTGCATCCACACGGGTTTCCCGGGAAATCTCCTTCATAGCCTTGACCAAAACAAATCCGTCAACAGCAATCGCCGCAGCGAGGATCAGAGCATTAAGCCAATAACCCGAAGCCTCGACAGGGTGTTGGAGCAGATGGATCCCTTCTCGAACCGTCTCATATGCCATAATGGTAACTACGATAACCGCCACCATGCAAAAAATATTGATCACCCGTCCAAATCCGGTAGGGAAACGACGGGTAGGTCTTCGTTCCGCCAGCACACTCCCGGTAAACACAAAGCCCTGGTTCACCGCATCTGCGACTGAATGCATTGTGGATGCAAACATCGGCCCGCTTCCGCTTATAGCGGCGGCAATTCCCTTCCCAATCGCTAACGCTGTGTTCCCAAGCGCCGCCATCGCTGAAGAGGTATTCCCTTTTTTGATCAGTTCCCATGTTGATTCCATTCGATCACTCCCGTCGTTCCTCCTTCCTATTGTATCCAAAAGTTTAAGCACAACCTTTTTTGGACGGAACAGAAGGTGGAATGGAAGAGAGAATCCTTTTCTTATTCATCGTTCCAAGACAAATACCGAGGAAAACGGTAACGAATCCGATCGCATGAATCCAAGTCAGACGTTCCCCAAGTAGTAAAACGGCAAATACCAAACTGGCTGCAGGCATCCCGTTTAAGAACATCGCAGTACGTCCTGCCCCAATTTTCAGTATCCCATTGTTCCACCAAATTCCGCATAATGCGGTTGCCACCCATCCGGAGAAAAGGAGAACTGCCCAAGTAAACCAGTCGGTTGGCCACACGACCCCACCGAGGGATTCAATTTCAAAAAAGGAAGCTGCTGCGAGACACAACGTACCAACTGCGTGCATGTAAGCGGTGATGACGAGAACCGGCACAGTTTCTGCCGCTTTTTTCACAAGCAAACCGCCAAAAACGTAAGTGAGCATTGCAGCCACAACAAGCATTTCCCCTTCTCCAAACTGTAAACCATCGACTGTACCTTTCAGGATGGAATCGCCCATTACCACGGTAATTACACCACAGAACCCCATGATGACCCCAAGAATCCGGTTCCAAGTCATCGGTTCACGAAATAGAAAATACGCAAGAACGCCCGTCACTAACGGATTCAATCCGAGAATCAACGATCCCGTGGAAGCATTTGCCGTTTGCAGCCCCATCCCGAGCGTGCTCTGATGAACAAAAATACTCGACACCCCGGCCACAATAGTATACGCCCAGGATTTAACGGAGATTTTCTGAAAGCCCGCTTGCCAAGCCAAGATTCCCAACAACAGTAAAGTTGCTGCGCCAATGCGAACCGCCGCCAGTGTTGTAGGAGGAAAGTAGCCGACCAGGAATTTGATCATGACCACATTTAAGCCCCAGATGACTGCAACGGTCCAAAGCAGCGCTTTGACCGAACGCTCTTCGTTCATAAGGCACCCTCTTCTTTTTTTAACGATAGAAGACTCCATCACAGATAAACTCAGCCGGCCCCGTCATATAGACATGACCGTTCTCATTCCATTCAATCTCCAGGTCGCCGCCGAGCAAATGAACCAATACCTTGCGATCCAGCTTCTCGGTTAAGATACCGGCTACCGCAGCTGCACATGCACCCGTTCCGCAGGCTTGTGTAATTCCCGATCCGCGTTCCCAAACCCGAAAGATAATCTCTCCACGATTGACCACCTGAATAAACTCCACATTCACCCGCTCAGGAAAAACCGGATGGTGCTCAATATTCGGCCCTATCCCAGCCACATCCACCTGTTCGACATCTTCCACAAAAATCACAGCGTGCGGGTTGCCCATTGAAACCGCGGTAATCGTATAAGAGGTGCCCTGCACATCAAGAGTTTCCAAAATTGTTGTCGAATTCGGATCCCCTTCCATCGGCAAATCTTTCTTCAACAGCCGGGGGGCCCCCATATCAACCGTAACAAGCTTAACCCGCTTGTCATCTCCAAGGTGAACTTTTGCTTCCACAATCCCGCCCAATGTTTCAATGTGAAACGATTGTTTGTCGGTTAAACCCCGGTCATAAACGTACTTGGCCACACTGCGCAATCCGTTGCCGCAGTTCTTGGCTTCCGATCCGTCATTGTTGAATACCCTCATGCGAAAATCGGCCTTATCGGAAGGACCGATCAGAATCATTCCGTCAGAGCCGATCCCTGTGTTTACATTGCTCACCCGAACCGCTATTTCAGGCAACTCTTCTTCACGCAGGGTTTCTTCAAACAGATTCACATAAATGTAGTTATTGCCCAGTCCGTGCATTTTCGAGAATTTCAATCGATTCACCCCAAAATTCAGTTCGCTGCCTTACTTCTTTGCCTTACTTCTTTTTATTATACATCTTACTTTACCTCTTTGCTTCCGACCGTGACCAGTGTAGCTTTGTTAAGATCCAATACTGTTGCAGCCAGCATCGCCACATCACTCTGGGTAACACCGGCAATCGCCTGCAGATCTTCTTCTATGCTGCGGATCCTGCCAAAAATCGCTTCATCATTCAACAGACGTTCCGCCCGCCAACCAACTTGGTCGAATCCAAAAAACAAATTCGCCTTTAAAGCTGCTTTCGCCAGATCAATTTCGTCAGCTGTTACATCCTGTTGGATCCGGGTGGTTTCTCGCCGCAGCGCCTCAAGTAATTCCTGAGCGTTATCCGGATGCGTGGCGGATTGGATTCCATAAAATCCGATCCCCTTCCACCCCGAGTAAAAACCGCCCACCGAATAGGCGAGTCCCATCTCATTGCGAATCTTGCGGAATAAGCGAGACCATGAGTCTCCTCCAAGAATCGTCGTCAGCACATCGAAAGCAGGCAGCTCTGCATCCCCAAGTGCCGGTGCCTGGAATCCCAAGAACACATGCTCCTGTTCATGCTCCTCTTGAAGATGCAAACGAGGGGACTGTTTGATCGGAACGGCCGCCGGCTGCAGGGCCCTGCGTTGATCCGCACCGAACCATCGCTTGAAGATCTCGACTGCCTGTTGATGCTCGACATCTCCTACAACCGAAACGATCAAATTATCAGGAGTGCAGTAGGAATCGGCAAACGCCCGCAGACGCTCCCGGTCCATTTTGCTAATCGTGTCTTCCGTCCCCAGAATCGGATGTCCAAAATCCCCCAGGACTTGATGATAGAGACAATCTTCTCCCCAAGAAGCGGGTTCATCCCGGGTCATTCGCCATTCTTCCAAAATGATGTCCCGTTCACGATCCATCATTTGCGGTTCCAGATGAAATCCGCTCAATAATTCTCCCATAATGTTTAGAGCATCGAGAATAGAAGCTGCCGGAGCACTTACCTCATAAACGGTTGATTCAAACCCTGTCGACGCATTGGCGGTTGCCCCAAGCCGTGCCAGTTCCATCATGAAAGCGTCATGATTCTTTTGTTGTGTACCCTGAAACACCATATGTTCCAAAAAATGAGCCGTACCCCATCCATCAGCTTGTTCATATGCGGAGCCCGCACCATACCGAAAAAGCGCTACCGCCCCTTTATGATGGGGCGTGCGCTCGCTTACGATTCGCAAACCGTTTGGTAATTGTGTTCGTTGAATGAAAGAACTTACGGTCATTCGGCCAACACCTTATCAGCTTCTTCCGGTTTAAATCCGACGGTCGCTTTGTTCCCTTTTGCGATAATCGGTCGCTTGATTAACATTCCGTCGGAAGCCAGCAGATCGAGGATTTCCTCCTCACTCATCGTTTTCAGTTTGTCCTTGATGCCGAGTTCCCGGTATTTTTGTCCGCTTGTGTTGAACCACTTGCGGATTTCCAATCCACTTTTTTGAATTAAAGTTCGCAGCTCTTCTTTCGTGGGAGGGTTGTCCACAATATGCCGCTCTTCGATTGAGACGCCTTTGCTCTCCAAGTGTTTCTTCGCATTGCGGCAAGTTGAGCATTTCGGGTATTGAATGAATAATACATCAGCCATGATTGAAAAACCTCCTGTCTTACCACTATATCATTTAATGCCTTCCAAAAACTGTGTTTTCTCACCCTGCATACGAAATTCGAAGAATTCTACAATGAGGCGGCTCTCCACATAGACGAATTAGCGGAGCGGACACTCGCTCTGGGTGGTAAACCGATGGCCACGATGCAGGAATATCTGCAGACAGCCAGCGTAAAAGAAGCCTCGCGAAACGAAACCGCCGAACAGATGGTGCAAACCTTGATCAACGATTACTCTACCATTATAGCTGAATTGAAAGAAGGAATGGAACTCGCCCAGCAGGCAAATGACGAAACCACTGCCGATATGCTGCTCGCCATTCACACCCAGTTGGAAAAACACGTTTGGATGTTGACAGCTTTTTTGAAATAGTACTTTGTAAAGAGATAGTGTACAAGCATACGCTGTCTCTTTTCTATTTCGGATTTATATTGGATATTCAACGCCCCGTTCCCATCGGTAAGGAATCGAATCAACCCACACGGTAAGTTGATGGACAAGTCCCTCGGGAATGATATGATCCCAATATGTCCAAACGGCATCCTTCTGACGGATTGTCCGTTCTCTCCATTGACTTTCGTCCCTCGTTACCTTTACCACATTGACCTTCTTACGTCTCTGATCGACAAAAATTCCGTACGGTTCATAATGCAAAACGTGTAGTGCTTCCTCCACACTGGAGAATATGGAGGTCGGGGGCAGCTCGTTGACATCTTCCAGACTTAGCCGCGCTCTAGCATTTCCAAGTCCGTCGTCCGAATTCTCGATCTTGAAGTCGATTGTGCGATCTGCCTTGGCCAGTGTAATGTCCGCGAGATGAAAGCGAAAGTCAGTCAGGAGATTGCCTGCCTTTTTCATGAGCGGGTTGTTTGCCTCGCTGCGCAAGAAATACAGCCCTTGAATCGGCTCCTGTCCAGGCGGAGTATATTCTACATAGATCCGATACGCCACATGTCGGTACCCAATTCCCGTCCACTTTGGAAGCGGCCACGGACGCATATGTTTTAAGCGGGAGACGACGACCCCGATAATTGCGTTGCCCTTGTAAGTAACCAACTCCAGACACTGAGGCACCAGATGACGTACCTTATCTGCCGGGCAACAGTACATAAACAGCAGACATCCATCCAATTGTCCAAGCATTGTAAATGGATTCAGTCTCATGGCAGCACACCCTGAAAGAATTGAAAAAATAAGGCACCGTATACCCCCGAACCTCCAAACGCGACCAGAGTGAGCAGCAGCCATCTTTTCCAAGGTACAGAGTTACGAAGCATTCGCACGTCCCCTCAGTTTCAAATTACACCTTTTCGCGGAAGGGATCCATTTTTGAATCAAAAGCACGACTATTGAACAGGCGATCAGTCCGGCATTCTTGGTGATAGCGCCAAACGGGTTATACAGCAATTCGGGTTCAACCCATGGAACCACAAGCGAAAAGAAAAGAAGCAGTACAAGAGAGACTCCTGCGGTCAAACGCGGGAACACCCCTGCTATTAAAGCGAGTCCCAAGAGAATCTCCCATACGCCCAGAAACGGGATAAATGAACTCGCCTCCCACCAGGCAAGTCCGGTCCGGTTGACCATTTCGATTTCTTCGGGGGAAGGGAACAGGATCTTTGGAACAAGTCCTTCCCAGATCCAAACGAAACCGAGTGCCGTCTTACTTATGATAGAGATCATCCACAGAATAAACGACAACTCAGGCAAGATCCCTTTTTCCAGCCACAGACGAAGCCGATCGAAGCTCCAGGCAGTTGCCCATCGCATCAGCGGTCGGAACATCAATGAATCAATCACACGCCCCATAACACCGTATCGTGGATGATAATCATATACGGTTCGAAACAAGATCCCTTCCTGGTGGGGCAAATACACCCACGACCCTTCACCTTCCACAATCAGTGACTTCCAATCATCCGTTGAAAATTGGAGAGCGGAATACCGGCCCTCTTTGACTCCTTTGGAAACCCCTACGCCTTCAATCTTCAATCCGAAGCCCAAGCGAGTCACATAGGAGAAACGAACGGGATCGTCTTCATTTTCTCGTTCCTTATAGTCAATATTCGAGAAACGAAGGTCCCAACGGACATGATGAACGGGATTCTGCGTGTGTTCCCAGATGTCTTCAAGGGTCGTTTTGATGGGAAACTCTACAAAAATGGGCTTCATTTCGGCTCCCTCCTCACTCGAAAACGGCCGTGGTACCCGAAGAAGGCCCCTATCCACGGATGGCTGACACGAACATCGATCCTGATCTCAGTCACTCATCCCCGGCTCCGCCCACTCTTTGACCGTTGCTTGCGGCTGCAGCCAGTTGGGAAGCTTGACCCGCATACTTCCAATACGAATGCAGTGAGCGCCTGAACGAATCAATAAACCCGAAGCCTCTTGGTCTTGCCATGGTTCTACCAGAAGATCTACTTCCATTTCTCCCTTCCGTCCGAAATAGTCAACAATCACATTCCGGGCGGGGTCATATTTCATCACTGCGTTGAACATCCGGGTGCGTCGTGGAAAGAAGAAACTGCGCTTCCAATCCATGCGGATTGTCCCGTCTTGATCCCGATAGGCAGTATTTTCAAGCCGCAGTTCTACCATCTTGCCTGTATCCGGAAAAAGGGTGTCTCCCAGGCTAAGCAAAGCCAGCACCGGTTTGATCCATTGCGGGCGGTGCCACACTTCTTCCATGTGTCCTTCCAGCACGATCTTGTAGGCAGCATCGGCAGACAGAAAGAAATGGTTTTGAACCGGCTCCGGCAGTCCATCTGCTTGCTTCCCCAGTACTAGCTCAAATATAGACGGGTGCATTTTGACGCCCCCTACACAAGTTGGTTTGTGATATATTTCACAAATTCGACACCTGATCACAAATCCCTTTTGTCAAAAGAATATAAAGTTGCCTTTTTGTCCGGGACACAAACATACCGTACAATTAGTACAGTATTTTGAGCAGATCTTATTGAGATGTAAGCGTCAAATCCTGCACACCTATAAAGCTACTTTGCCCCATGAGATAATCTTCCTCAGAATGAAGTGAGGAGGATTTTTTTATGACACAAGCAGAGCTTAGAGAGGTATGGATCGCTCAGATCCAAGACTACCGGTCTAACGGAGAGCGTACTGCAACCTGGTGTGAACGCCACAAGGTTACGCCGCGCCAACTGTGGTATTGGATGCGAAAATTAAAAAAGGCTGATGAACAAAAACAGGAAAACAGGAAACCGCAGTGGGTTCCCCTTCATATGGACGAAATAACATCTGACGGAGCATCACCCCTGCTAGTCAAAGTCGGTTCGGCAACCATTGAGGTGAGACCCGGCTTCGAACCATCCCTGCTAGCCGATATCGTCAAGGCACTGCAAGTCTTATGCTAAGCGAAATTCAGGTGGATCGGGTGTATTTGGCTTCTGGCAGCACGGATATGCGTAAATCGATTGACAGCTTGGCCGCGCTGGTGCAGGAAGGTTTTCAACTTGATCCGTTTTCGCCCAGCTTATTTGTCTTCTGCAATCGTGGGCGCGACAAGTTGAAAATGCTCTACTGGGAGCACAATGGTTTCTGGCTGTTTTACCGTCGCCTGGAGCGGGGCACGTTTGCCTGGCCGAACGAAAATTGCTCCGCACCGATATCCATTAGCCGCAGACAATTGCGCTGGCTGCTGGACGGCCTTTCTCTGGAACAACGTCAGGCCCATCTGGAGGTGCGGGCCGAGATCGTCCTATAGGACTCCACCCGTCCTAAACGTTCACCCGATGGACACCGGCAATAGCAGGAGAATCAGGGGCGATGGCGAATTTCTTTGGTTATGGAAAACCAAGCCGATATGTCCCTACCTATAATTGAAGAATTACGGAACCAGAATGTCGAACTGGCGAAACAGAATGCGGAGCTCAAGGCCAGAGTCTCCTGGCTTGAGGAGCAGTTCCGTATCGCGCAGCATCGGCGGTTTTGTGCATCCAGTGAAAAAACCGATCCGAGTCAATTGCCGCTGGATATGTTCAACGAAGCGGAAGCCGAAGCCGATCCGTCGGTGCCGGAACCCACCGTGGAAACCATCACCTACCGCCGAAAGAAAAGGCGTGGAGCGCGGGAAACGAAGCTTGAGGGGTTGCCGGTGGAGACGATTGAATACCGGCTGACCGAGGAGGAGCAGGTCTGCCCCTGCTGCGCCGGCACGTTGCACGAAATGAGCACCGAGACGCGGCAGGAGCTCAAGATCATCCCGGCGGAAGTCAAAGTGGTTCGGCATGTGCAGTCAAAGTGGTTCGGCATGTGCGCCATGTCTATGGCTGCCGCCGGTGCGAGCAGGAGGCGATCCGCACACCGATTGTGACCGCGCCGATGCC